>NZ_JBLZFZ010000053.1:0-47554 GCF_050753385.1 Pantanalinema rosaneae CENA516 | reverse complement strand
GATCGTAGCCTGGATTGCAGGCCAGAACGAGCATACCCAGAAACACCCAAACTAACATCCACGCTGAAAGCCTTACTAGGCAAGCGTCATAGCCATGCTCCTTTTCAGGGTGGAATAAGGACAGCTAACTGTAGCAGAGAGATCGCTAAACTTGGCACCAGAGCCCACCTCAACAAGTAGAAAAAACACAAGAATGATAAGATATCCAAATATCGAAGAAATACGATAAGATAAGATATCTTAAAAGAGACGTGGGGTTATATCTCAGACTTGTCACCCTTAATCTCACACCAAGTACCCAGTAAATTTAGAGGCTGAAAGCCAGGTAGGGTGTCTCACACTATTTGTCATCTAAAGCTAAAACGCTCTTCTAGCTTAGGCATTTCAGCATTAAGACGGCCCCAAAACTGATTGTTAGACAACATAGGCACATCAATAATTAGACCTTTCAGCATAAACACTAAAACTGCACACAACCCCGCTTAGTTTATTTAAGCAATCAAGAGCCAACTTACACGATACAATAAGATAAAATAAAATAAGATAAGATAAGATAAGATAAGACTACATGGCTGAGATTGCTCTTGGTTAACGATCGTGGTTATGAAGGTGAGGGCAACACCTGCTGCTTCCATAAAAGTGTTTTGTTTACAACCTTAAGCGTTTCTTCCTCGACCGACAAATACGATTGCCCCTAAAGTAGCTTCACTCATATCTCTGAAGCTACTTATGAAGTTAGGTTCCAATCCACCCATTCTCTCCACGGACTCAGCCGCCAACCTCCTTGACCCGATCGAGATCATCAATACGATGATTGACCTTCGCGCTCAACTGGCGGAACTCGAACAGCAAGTCCAAGCTCTTCAGCCTGCATTTTATGCTGCCTGTGCTGTACTAAACACTGACAAAATCGAGGTTGAACGGGCGATCATCAGCCGCAGGCTTTCACCAGGCAAATGGAATTATTCCAATGACATTGTGGAGCAGGAAGAGCTACTGACGCGCCTCAAGAAGCAGTTCCAACAGGCTCATGAACCGATTTCAGGTAGAGAGGTCATTTGGGCAGTCAAGCTGCTGTTACTAACAACCTGACTGGGCAGAGGAGAGCAATCACTCCAGCCACACACTCGACTGATATACCCGCATTTGAATGAACGGCAGCCCACAGTGCTCACAGCGTTCGTTCTCCCACAATGCAGGGGTACGGAATCCGGTTCCACAGATTGGGCAATTTGAAAGTAGACGGAGGGTATGATGATCGCACCCCTCTCTGCCCTCCTGCTGCCAGTTAGCCTGATGCACAAACGTTTCTGCATAGCAGACTGCACACAACCGGGTTTGTAGGTGCAGGCGAACCGGGGGCAACATCTTTACCAGTTGTTCGGGGTCTACCTCAACCAGCTTGGATAGGGCAATCAGTTGTAGCTCGGTTGGGTTACGTCGGCGTGATGGTTGTTCCCATGCCTGCACCCAGATCACTCGCACTCCCAAGTGATCAGCAATTGCCCGATGACTCAACTGATTGGCGCGGCGGAAGCGTCCCAAAAAGTGACCGAGGCTTTCTCCTGGCACGGGAACAACTCGAAATACCCAGCTTTCATCCCGCATCACTTGTACTCTAAGGCAACTTGACTCAGTAGCGATGCTTCAATACGCGATTGCCCACTCTGTAAAGCACGACGGGCAGCATTCCGGAGAATTTCATCAAGTGTGCCCAGGTAGCCCCTTGTAGTCGCTGCCAAGATTTTCTGCATTGCCGCACTGGTCAGGTTAGAAGGCTGTGGTAATCGCAACACATACTCCTCCCAAATTGCAGTCGTATCTTCTAAGGCTTGACTATCAAACCGATGAAAGCGGTGACAGGCCATAAAGCGGTTATGCACCTGCTCGTCGCGACGCACGACGGCATCCAGGCGATCCGTTCCCACCAGCACGACAGAGATTTTCAGCAGGTCGAAGATGTCGCGGATCTCGGAAAAGGTCTTGGGGCGAAACCGATGTGCTTCATCCAGGATAATCATCTCTACCTGACAGGTGCGTAGCAACCGATAGACGCGCTCCCGTAAGTCAGAAATCGTACCATTGGTGATGCGGTATTTCAGATGCTCCAGTAACCCCACAAACAATTCTCGTTGCCCAGTCTCGGTCGTCGCGTGCCAGTAAATCACAGGAATAGTTGGGGCATCCCCACTGGTGGTTTGCGTGGCGTGTTTCAGTCGGTATGCATCACAGGCGATCGTCTTCCCAGTTCGAGAGTCCCCAATGCCCCGACAAGCCTGCCGACATTGGTGCTTGTCATCTAACCAGTCGTGAAATTGTTGCACAGCCGCTAGTTCCACAAATCATTGCCACTGAAGGCGGGCGATCGCTTCTTGTGTTTCTGGCTTGACTGAGTCCGATGACAATACAATCCATTCTCGCTCCTCTGACTTCATAGCAATCCTGCCTCTCGTCTCATCTGTTCATAGTCCAGTACCCGCACATACGGCACAGGCTTTTTCGGTTTCACCTCTTCCGCCACCAGTTCTGTGGTTGATTGAACTGGTAATACAGCATCCGTCTGAATCGTTGGAGCAGACAGCAAGGTAGGGGGGCTAATTGGATCTGCATCCAGTTTCTGTCGTTGTTGCCGTTGCAATTGCTTGACCCGCCGATCGCGAGATCGCACTTCCGCTAACTGCGATCCAGTGTCAATCGCTTTGCCTGCGGCCCGTCGACGTTCACTTAGGGCTTGTGCCTCCCGATAGGACAGGAGTTCGGTTTCCCAGCCCATTGCGTGGGCACGGGTCAAAAAAACTTCTTGGTTATTTTGAAGTTGATACACATAAACCGTCGTGATGTCTCGTGGGTTGTAGCGCAAAATCACCGTCTCTCCGGCATACGCCGCTAAATGCTCACCCTGGTAAGTGAGACTAGCAAACTGAAGATAGCCGCTTCGATATACCCGACGCTGATCCCGCCGCATCAAACACAAATCCAACTCTCGCTCCCCTAACAATGGCAATTGAGCAATTCGCCCCGCTTCCCATCGTCCTAGCCGGGTTTGGTCGCCCATGCGTACATCAATCGCCTGGTTGTAGTGATCTACGATGTAACGCACCAATAATTGCTCTAGCTGCATCAGAGTCAAACAAGCTTCCGATTCTGCCGCAGGTGATCGCGTCTCCACGTTACTGCTGACGTAGCCGGGAAGGGTAGAGAAGAACTGCGTGTTAAACGTGCCAAAGGGTCGCTCCACAATTCCGCCATCTGAGGGCTTGCGTCGCAGACACAGCACAATTCCTAATTCCGTTGCGACTTGCTCTAGATGCTGAGATCGAAAGTCTTTGCCCCCATCGGTGTACAAATACTGTGGCAACCCATACGTCCCCCAGTTCCCTTGCAATTCGTAGGCGGAACTATATTGCTTGGGCATAATGGCGTGGCGTAAGGCTAAACACACGACAGCGGAACTAGGTGCATCAAGGCCAAGATGAATGCCCATAATGCACTGCGAATAGGTGTCTACAACAATCGTTAACCACGGTCGCCCCAACAGTTCCCCAGATTGATCGACGACCAACACATCAGCGCGGGTGTGATCCACCTGCCACACTTGATTTGAGCACTCGATCGCGATCGCTAATCCTTCCCACGTGTGCAGTGTCAATCGGTCCTGTCGCCAACCTAGCGTTGGCGTAGCCTGTGCGCTAGCACACTCGTTTTTGTTGTTGCTTCTCAATATGCGGACGCAAAATGCGATAAACGGTCGTGCGTCCAGGGTAGTCCTCAACCCCAAGCGTTTGGGCACGCGCCTGCACTTGAACGACAACCTGTGCCGGACTCATTTGCCGACTCCCACGATTGCCATCCTTATACGTTTTTACAATGAAGTCCTGCCACTCCTGGCTAACTTTGATTCTGCCCTGATCCGATCGCGGTTGGCGTGACAACCCGGCAACGCCTAACTCCTGCCATGCTTTCACCAGTCGTCGCAGGCTTCGCACACTAATTCCTAAACTGCGGGCAGCTTGCCGCTGCACTTGCATATAAGTTTTCGTCCCTCGTGCTGCCAATAGCTGCTGAATTATACACATTCGCTGTTGCACATAATCCGGCAGTTCGCTGCCGCTATGGACGATCGCCCACTGATCGTCTGTATCCGTTTCAGGCAACCTCAGAGCAAGTTGCGTTGCAGGAGCACCGACAGGGGAGTCTGAAATCAGTTCGGTTGCATTGTCCATCGCGCAACCTCGATCAAAAGAATACCTGATTATAGAGGGAGCGCGGTCAAATACCGTGGAACGTTTTCATTGAGTCCAGATTCTCAACCCCGCTCAACATCTCGATCTAATCCACTCCCAGCGAGCATTCTAAACTCTATTGATCGCGGTCAAATACTGGCGGATCACGGTCAGTTATCGTGGTACGCGACACTTGGGGATCAGGAATCTATACACTTTACTGGAATGCTTGTATATCAAGGGTTATAGCCACACTGTTTATTTGTCCTTTCTCCATGCAGCTTTTGAATCAGAAACTCAGCACTTATCTTATCCAGCTTAACGGCTAAACGATAAGCAATTCAAATCATGAAAAATTTCAATATGAATATTGACGCCCCCTCAGTATTGACAAATAGAAGTATTGATAATCAAGGCATTCCGCGTGAACACTGGAACTGCTTATAATCCCATATAACTTATTCAAAGTATTTGGGTAACCAGTTTTTTAAGTACAATAAGTAAATTGAAATAAGATAGAATTACATAATTGCGATCGCGCTTAGTTTGGTAACAATCGCAGTCGCAAAGTAAAATGCTCGTCGCCTAACACGGCAAGACTGGCAATGGGGCGATCGCTCTCGTTGCACCCTTCTAGCTGTTGGTAAGGAACCAAATTCTATCTGCTATTGCAAATGACATAATAAAACTCAGAAACCTAATGGGAATTATCGGGACGGTGCTATGGTTTCACTGACGTTGCCACTAGTGCTGGAGATAACAGAGGTTCGTCTCACCGATGAACAGTTCTACCAGCTTTGTCTCAGTAACCCTGACCTGACCATTGAACGGAGTGCTAAGGGAGCTTTGATTGTTATGTCTCCTGTTGGTGGGGAGGGCGGTAGCTATGAAGCGGAGTTTGGTACTGACCTGGGCATTTGGAATCGTCAGTCCCAATTGGGCAAAACCTTCAGATCATCCACCCTGTTCAAATTGCCCAATGGGGAAGATCGCTCCCTGGATGCCGCATGGGTAGAACTATCCCGTTGGCAAGCTCTCACTCCAGAACAGAGACGCAAATTCCCTCCCATTGCCCCTGACTTTGTGATCGAGTTACGCTCTCCTACCGATAATTTGGAACTGCTGCGGGCAAAGATGCAGGAATACATGGATGCCGGAGTTCGATTGGGCTGGATATTGAATCCCCAGGATCAACAAGTCGAGATTTACCGCCAGGGGCAACCTAAAGAGGTGCGACAACTGCCGACTTAACTCTCGGGCGAAGACGTGCTGCCCGGTTTTGTCCTACCCGTAAACCGCTTTCAGGACTGAGTAGCCTACTCCGATAGGAAAGATTCCTAAAATTCGGATGGCAATGCAACTCAGCAATCAGAAATTCATCGCCCCGATCCCAAGCAGTTTTTGACTCAATGGGAGGGAAGAAAACTCGCTGAAGTTCCTGAAATTTAGCTGTTCGTACTTCTTTCCACGGAGAGATGTCATCCGATCGCTCCTTTACTATTTGCACAATTTCCACGCAAACAAAGAAGGATGCAATTATTCCTAAAAATAAAAGTAGTACTTTTATACTAAAATGATGGTGACACTTAGCAATCAATCTTGAACACCAATTATGTCCAATCACTCCGGCAGTTACATGCTGAATGACCTGTTAAAGTTGATGGATCAAGAACACCTCTTCGAGGGCTTGGGCATGGAGAAAACCCAAGCGCTCATCCGAAGATTGGTCGGCATGGCTCAATTCTATGATTGCAATGGTGGCGAAATCCTGGAGAATTTGACCGATCGCTTTCAGCTTTGTTATTGCTGTTTAGCCAATACAAAAGCACAAGACCTCAATCATGGTCTCTGCCCCCGCTGTCGAGGAGAGGTGGATTAAGCATCGATAAATCACCCAATCATGCCAGATATCCTGCAAGGGACTCATGCAATCAGCCAGTACATCCCGACCTCCTCAGCAAAATGATGAGCATCTCAGTCCAGTCGCGGCGAAGAGCTCATGCTCAAGAAACTCAGTACCCGCTAGAAATGGTGCTTGAGATGGCGATCGCGGGGTTTCTGGATAATGAAGCCATTACCTTCGCGGATTGCCGTCCCTCGCAAATTGAGTCAGGCTCTAGCTTGAGCGCATGAGAATTTAGTAATTTTATTCATCACTTTTGCATAAGATACGACAAGGATAAGATAATTGGTTCTTGACACGTATCGAAAAGATTCATGATTTTTCATCGCTGAAATCGTAGTTTTGACCTATGCTGGCGCAGCATATTGTCAATTCAATTCAGGAATGCGATTAGAGTTACCCAATTCAGCTCAACTTCCGATTGATTACAGCGTCAGCAGTCCATTTGACATCATCAATGAGATGATTAATCTCCGGATTCATGTGTTTGAGATGGAACGTGAAATTCAGGCTCTGCAACCCGCTTTTTTTGCCGCTTGCCTTGCACGCAATACTGAGAAGATTCAACATCAACGGGCGACGATCACCCGCAAGCTGACACCCGCTCAGTGGACCTATTCATCCGACGTTTTAGAACAAGAAGCGCTACTCAACTTCATCAAGTTGCAGTACAGCGCCTCAGCAATCCAGAACTGAGTGAACGAGAACTAGAAGTACTCCGCTCACTCGCATAGGGAATGAGTAATCCTGAGATTGCGGTGGCTTTGAATATTGGTGAAGGCACGGTTAAATCCTATGTCAATCGGATTTTGAATAAGTTAGATGTGAGCGATCGTACCCAAGCGGTGATTGTTGCTGTGAAACGCGGCATTGTTAGTTTATAAAATATACTTTCAATCAAATTCGGATTCTACCTTAAGTTATAGTTAGCCTTCTACTTTGCGATCGCATAGTTACTCTATCAATTTGTACTGTAAAAAAGTTAACTCACGATAGACGACGGCTTGAAAGCGATCTCTTATATTGAATTTATGCTAATAGAGATCAGTCAAGTGAATCGAACAAGTCAATTGCAAGGTTTCCTGTCTGCTACGCATGTAGTATGATCAGCAACGATCGTAGCCAGCGTTCCTTACTTATCCCACCTTCAACCCAAGATTGGATGCAAGGTGGGCTGAGTGCTAAGGTTATGCTGGTGATGTATGGAGATTATCAAGTCTCCAGAAGTGCAGACGTTTATAAGCTCATTAGAGGAATCAAACCAAAACTGAGTGCTGCTGGTCGGTTTCTCAATGGGAACAGGCCAAGTCACACCTTATCTTGGCAAATACGGCTCAGAGCGGGTTCAGAAAACCGTTCTCATGTGGAATATTGCCGTAGGTGCGTCTGCAAAAGGGACTGAGTCCACCGCAGCAAGACTACCCAAGTTGATTAAAAACAGTCAACTGGTTGTCATTCCTGGCAAACCACACGCGATCAACTGGACTCATACGGATCAGGTCAATCCCGTCCTGCTGGACTTGCTTCAGCAGGAATAATCAGTGATCCTTTCTTCGCCGAAATTCACAGCTCCTGAGCTTGATCCGATTGTGTAATTGCAAGCCTAAACTGATGCTGATCCACAAACTAAACGACTGTGAAAAAATTATCGCTGGAGATGGAACTGTTCTGCGCGAACTGCTACATCCTGACAAACAAAATATCAACCTACGTTACAGTTGGGCGCATGCGCTTCGATTCCCCATTCTCTAAAGACTTCTGAGGTTTATTACATCATTAGCACTATTGGCAAAATGTCGTCAATAGCGAAGCTCGTCGCATTGAACCAGGCGATACGGTTTACATTCCTCCAAATGCCATCCAGTTCCTTCACAACTATGGTGACGAACCTATTGTTTTCGTTTGTCTGGTTGATCCAGCTTGGCGCAAAGAAGACGAAATGATTTATGCACCTGAAATTGAGGCAACCGCATCACTCTAATTCAATCGCTCAAAACTATGAATTCACAAACAACGCAAACCACTACTACTGCTAACAAGTCGGCAATCCGTACTTTCCATCACCAGATGATTGATGCTTGGAATCGTGCCCGGAAGTTGACGCTAGAACGGCAATTCTTCTTGGGCGCGTTTGACTCGCTGAGTGCAGAAGTTCAACGTCAAGTAACCGACCTCGTTACAGGTATCAAGCAGCGTCATCAAGCAGATCAATCTTGAGTTTTTAATTGTAATTGCATGGCAGAGGCTGATATGGAGTACATGAAAGCTGCGGTACTGACCGCTTTTGGTAGTGCTGAGGTGTTTGAATTTCAAACCATACCGAAGCCAGTTCCAAAAGCAACCCAAGTTCTGGTAAGAGTATATGCAACCTCGCTCAATCCCCTTGATTATCAAACCCGTCGAGGTGACTACAAAGATTTAGTTCGTCTCCCTGCAATTATCGGAGTTGACGTTTCGGGTGTGATTGAAGCGATTGGAGAGGCAGTCACTCATTGCCAAGTTGGAGATGAAGTTTACTACTCACCCCAGATTTTTGGCGAGTTTGGTAGTTATGCTCAATACCACGTTGCAGAGGAAAGCATTGTTGCAGTTAAGCCGACTAATTTGACCCATGTTGAGGCAGCTTGCTTGCCGTTAGCAGGAGGAACCGCTTGGGACTGCCTTGTAACCAGAGGGAATTTACAAGTCGGTGAAACAGTTCTAATTCATGCTGGAGCGGGTGGAGTCGGTTCGATCGCAGTTCAACTGGCGAAAGCAATGGGTGCTTATGTATATACAACATGCAGTGCAGAAAACTTTGACTTCGTTAAGAAGCTGGGTGCAGATTATCCCATCGACTACAAGCATGAAAATTATATTGAAGTGATTGGGCGAGAAACGAATGGTCGGGGTGTTGATTTGGTTTTAGACACAGTTGGAGGAGACACGATTGGACGTAGCTCAGAAGTGATTCATCCATTTGGAAAACTTGTCACAATCGTTGATACTGCAACTCCTCAAACACTTCTTGATGCATGGGGTAAGAATTTGACGATTCACTTCGTTTTCAGTCCTCAGTATAGAGACAAATTGGACGCACTGAGGAAGCTGATTGAACGCGACCAGATTCGACCTGTCATTGATTCAGTTCTGCCTTGGAGCGATATCGTTCAAGCTCATCAACGTTTAGAACAGGGAAGAATGCGAGGCAAGATTGTCCTGCAATTGACTGAGTGATAAAAACGCGCTGCCATTTCTTTCCTTCAAGAGAGAAACACCGGACTTAGATTTTAGGAGAAATAGAATGATACTTCAGGATAAGGTGGCGTTAGTCACTGGAGGCACATCGAGAATCGGTAGAGCTACCGCGATCGCTTATGCCCAACAACAAGCAAAGGTAGTGGTGGGTCGTCGAATGCAGTATCTACCAGGATGAAACCTTCGTCTCTCTCTTTTCGAGAAGAGGACAACCTGTTCAAGTTCCGTGGCAATTCGCGTTAGTTTGTGTGATGCAATGCAGTTCATCGAGAATTTGTCTGACCGTCAAGCCGCAGATGCTGTCCGTGCTCTTTTTGATTGGTAATGCCGCACCATCCGAGGGGTAATCCTGCCCCCAACGGCATCGGTTAATTCTTTGATCGTCAATGCTTGCGTCATTTCCACCCAAAAAGAGCCTACAAGCTTGACATTAACATTAATGTCAAGGTTTAGCCTGAGAGCAGATGTTCTTGATTCTGTCCATGCTCTACCCTACTCGCTTGACTCGCGTTGCCACCGATCATCCCGATGCCCTGGCAGCATTGCTTTGTGGAATATTAGTGCTGCTGGGTTGGAGTGCCTTGCAGTTCAACTGGCTGGGGTTGGCGTTATTCCTTCTGCCTGCTGCCTATGTCATTGGCGGGTTTGCAAGTGCCCGTGAAGGATTGACCACATTACTTCAGGAGAAAGAACTGGATGTGGATCTGTTGATGATTGTGGCAGCCCTCGGAGCCGCATTCCTGGGACTGTGGCGGCAGGAGTACTACCTGATTGTGGATGGAGCCATTCTGATCCTGATTTTTGCCATCAGTGGGGCGCTGGAAGGCTATGCTATGCAACGGACTGAGCGGAGTATTCGGGGCTTAATGAGCTTAACGGCAGACACCGCACGAGTGGTGGTTAACGGGCAAGAACGAACTGTACCAATCTCAGATTTACAGGTAGGCGATCGCATCCGAGTCAAGCCAGGAGAACTGATCCCCACAGATGCCGTGATTCTGGAGGGAGAAACAGCTCTCAATGAAGCCGCGATCACGGGAGAATCGCTTCCCGTTGAGAAAACGATCGGGCATGAGGTGTTTGCAGGAACGTTAAATGGCTATGGAGCCTTACTGCTGAAGGTACATCAACCACCTGAAAGTAGCTTGTTGCAACGAATCATCCGCGTTGTGGAACAAGCACAGACCGAAAAGCCCAAATCCCAGCAATTTATTGAACGCTTTGAGCGGGGCTATGCCCGTGTGGTGGTTTTGGCGGGAATTCTGCTGGCAATTCTGCCTCCTTTTCTCTGGGAATGGAGTTGGGAAACGACCATCTACCGCGCCTTAATCTTCCTCGTCGTTGCGTCGCCTTGTGCGCTGGTTGCCGCCATTATGCCCACATTGCTATCGGGCATTGCTAATGGAGCCAGGCAGGGCATTTTATTCAAAAGTGGTGCCCAGTTGGAATTGATTGGCAAGGTCAGGGCGATCGCCTTCGATAAAACGGGAACATTGACCACTGGAAAACCCCAGGTTTACAAAGTCATTGCAGCCGCAGGATACACCGAAGCCGATGTGATAAACCTCGCAGCAGCACTGGAAGCCTACTCAGAACATCCCATTGGGCAGGCAATTTATCAGTACGCAACTCAAGGTTTGTCCACGACAAATGTATCTGTAGCCTCTGTTCAGGCACAACCCGGACAGGGAATTACTGGTTTAAAGGAAACTATTCCCGTTTGCGTGGGGCAAGCAACGTTTGTCCAATCGAGCGTACAAACCGTTCCAGCGGATTTGCTGACAACTACCAATCGCCTGGAACAAGATGGCAAAACGGTGGTTTGGGTCGCTGAAGCAGACAACGTGGTTGGATTAATTGCGATCGCCGATACCCTTCGACCCGAAGCAACTGCTGCGATCGCCCAACTGAAACGGATGGGAGTTGAAGCGATCGTCATGCTGACAGGGGACAATCAACAAACAGCAAGTAGCGTGGCGCAATCAATTGGAATTGACCAGGTTTATGCAGAATTGCTTCCCGAAGAGAAACTTCAGATTATTCAAAAACTCCAGCAGCAGTACCAAACGGTTGCAATGGTGGGAGATGGTATTAATGATGCACCTGCACTGGCTCAAGCCACCGTTGGCATTGCGATGGGAGCCGCTGGAAGTGATGTCGCATTGGAGACCGCAGATATCGTTTTGATGACCGATCGCCTGGAAAAAATTGCAACTGCCATTCGTCTAGGGCAACGTTCTCAAACTGTTGTTAAACAAAACATTGCCTTTGCGCTCAGTTTTATTTTGCTCCTGATTATCACTAATTTCATTGGCAACATCACATTACCACTGGGGGTCATCGGGCACGAAGGATCAACTGTTTTAGTTATCCTTAGTGGCTTAAGACTTCTACGTCATTAGAAGAATGGGTCAATTCTTCCTTGCTAGAATACAGCCATCATTCAACTCCGATCACCAAATCCTATTTCTCTGAAACCGGACAACCTACCCATCTTCCTTACAGCATCACTCTACGATCTTGCCCAATGGGCTTTACGGCTCTTGAATGCCCTGACAGAGTTTTTGGGGTAGTTGGTAAATCATGCGTTGAAACACGGCACAATCCTGAAGACCGTGGGATAGAATCAAGGCACCCTGAATTGCCATGATCGCATCTTCGCCACGTTGCTTAGCTAAGTCTGCCTCTAATCCGGCAGCCATCAATCTATTGGCGATCGCTTCAATCCATTGGGAAAATGCCCAGCGAATTTGGGAATGGAAGAGGTCGTCGCTTGTTTGTTCCAACACTAATACGGCCCACAGGCAAGAGTTTTGACCGTAATTGAAGAAGCGATTCACCTCTTCCACCATTGCCTGAATAGCCGCGATCGTACTGGCTTGAGCATTCTGTGGAGAAAGGAGCGGCAGAATCGTGGTTTCTAACCACTGATTGACATGGGTTAAGGCGGCAGCCGCCATTTCTGCCTTGCCTCCTGGAAAGTGATGATAGAGGCTAGCCTTGCCTAAACCAGTTGCCTGAGAGATTTTGGCAAGGGTGACCCCAGCATAACCAAATTGCCGAAATAGCTTTAGTAACGTGGGTACATAGGTTTGTTTAGACATTGCCAGCCCCAAAAATCGGTCGATCGCCCATTATACCGAACGAACGGTAAGGAAATCATTGACCGCTTTGTTCCGCTGCTCAATCGAAAATTTTTGAGCTAAAAACCACTATGCATCTATCTAGCGACAGATTTATTTTTATTCGTTTAAATAAATACTGGGAAAAGGTCTCAATGATTCAATAGCCCTCTGTACTTAGCCTCCACTGACCTCGCCATGGTTGCATCGCTCCCAGAGCATCCGCCCTCACAAGTTTCTCAACGTTTCTCAGGAGAATAAATGTACGCTGATTTATTGTGTTCCTGAGTTCATGAGTAAGTGGGTAGTTCGATTTGCGATCGTGTTTACTGTCCTGATGGGGCTATTGGTACTCCTGGGTTGGCAGTTTCAGCTTGATGAACTAAAGCAGGGACTCCTGAACTATCCGGCAACCATGAAAGCCAACTCAGCGATTTGTTTTGTGTTGGCAGGGCTAACGCTAGGAGCATTGCAGCTTGAACCCGCACTCAAGTCGCGATCGCAGCAACAGCGCTTACGCCTCCTGAGTGCCAGTCTAGTATGGGTCATTATTGTGATTAGCGTCTTGACCCTGAGTGAGTACCTGTTAGGCTGGAATTTAGGAATTGATGAGCGATTCTTTCGAGATGTTGCTGAATGGGGGCAACCTTACCCAGGACGGATGGGTGAAGTAACCGCGATCAACTTCATCCTCGTAGGAACAATCCTGTTTTACTTACGGCAGAACAATCCTCACGGCGATCGCATTGCCCAAATGTTGGCATGTTTGGCATTGTTAATTGCCCTGTTGCCCCTACTGGGATATTTGTTTGGTGCCAAGATTTTTTATGAATTTCTGTTGGAAACTGCGATCGCGTCTCCCGCCGTTGCCATTACCTTAATTGTGTTTTTGCTTGGAGTATTAGCGCTCCATTGCGATCGGGGATTGATGCAGATCATCACCAGCCCGTTGCCGGGGGGCAGTATGGCACGGCACTTGTTACCCTGGGTGATCGGATTGCCGCTATTGATCAACTGGTTAACGTTTCAGGGAGAACAGCAGCAGTGGTATACCACGGAGTTTGGTCATGCCAGTCGGACTATTGTTTCCATAACACTACTGGCAAGCGTGGTTTGGTGGACAGCCCAATCTTTGAATCAGACGGAGCAACGCCGCCAGCAAACTGAAGCAGGATTACACGAGTTAGATCAGCAATTCCGACAGGCGATCAGCAATGCCCCGATTCCAATAATTCTGCATACCGACGATGGGGCAATTTTACAGATTAGTCATACCTGGACAGAGATTACTGGATATGCCCCTGCGGAAATGCCCACTATTGCCGCTTGGACGGTGCTGGCTTATGGAGAACAACACTACAGTGTCCAGACCAAAATTCGTCAGCTTTATACGCTGAGTCAGCGGATCGCAGAGCATGAGTTTGAAATCCGTACCCGCCAGGGAGAAGCCCGAATTTGGGACTTTTTCTCTGCTCCGATCGGGAGTCTGGCAGATGGCAGACGAATGGTTATGAGTGCCGCGATCGACGTGACAGAGCGCCGACGGGCAGAACTGGCATTACAACAACTGAATATAGAGTTAGAACAACGGGTGGCTGAACGCACCACTGCTCTGATGGCTGCCAACGATCGCCTACGTCAGGAACTTACTGAACGCCAACAACTCGAACGAGAACTGGCAGAACGCCAACAACTCCTGGATCAATTCTTCAATGCTGCCAGTGCTGCCAATATTGGTTTGTGTATCCACGATCCACAGCTCCGGTATCTTAAAGTCAATCAAGCGTTAGCCGCAAGCAATGGTATTGCCATTGAGGCACACCTGGGGCGAACCGTTACAGAACTATTACCAGACCTGGCTCCAACAATTACTCCATTGCTTCAACAGGTGTTAACTACAGGACACCCGATCGCGGCTCAAGAGGTACGGGGTACCACAGCCGCCTATCCCAACCAACTGCTGGACTGGCGGGTGTCCTACTTCCCAATTTTCAATCATGCCCATCAGGTGATGGCGGTGGGAGTGATGGTGATTGATATTACGGAGCGCAAACGGGCAGAGCAGTTGATGCAAGCGAGTGAAGCCCGCTATCGCGCCATTATCGAAGATCAAACCGAACTAATCTGTCGCTATTTGCCCGATGGCACCATTCAATTTGTCAATCAAGCCTACTGCCGCTACTTTGGGTTAAATCAAGCTGATCTGATTGGTAAAAACTATGCTCCGGTCATCTTTGCCGCCGACCAGGAGCGGGTGGCTCAACTCGTGCGATCGATGACTGCGAATAATCCTACTGTCTTGATTGAAAACCGAGTTTTAGTCGGTCAAGAAGTGCGGTGGACTCAGTGGATTAACCGCATGTTATTTGATCCGCAGGGACAGTTTATTGAATATCAATCCGTTGGTCGCGATATTACTAAACTGAAGCAGGTAGAAGCCACATTGCAAGAAAAGCAAGCCCTACTTAGTGGCATTATTAGCGGTAGCCACGATATCATTGCGGCGGTCGATCGCAACCTGCATCTGATTGCCTTTAACCAGACCTATCACGATGAGTTTCTCAAAATCTTTGGTTATGATGTGCAACTCGGTACCAATCTGCGGCAGGCGTTAGCCCATTTACCGATCGAACAGGCAAGAGTGATTGAGCTATGGCAACGGGCACTGGCTGGCAACGAGTTTACCATCACAGAGAAATTTGGCGATACCACCCGCCAACAGAATTACTATGAGGTGAGTTATAGTGTGATTCGGGATGCCCAGGGGCAGCAGATCGGCGCTACGGTGATAGCGCGGGATGTCAGCGATCGCCAGCGCACAGAACAGTTGTTACGGGAGAGTGAAGAACGCTATCGGTCTGTAGTGACAGCCATGACGGAAGGGGTGGTGTTGCAGCAGGCAACCGGGGAAATTACCGCCTGGAATCAAAGTGCAGAACGGATTTTAGGATTAACGGCAGAACAGCTATTAGGGCAAACCTCAATGGAGCTTGATCTCCACACAGTGCGGGAAGATGGCTCTATTTTTCCCGGTAATCAGCATCCGGCAATGGTCACGCTCAGAACTGGCAAACCCCAGTCCGATGTGATCATGGGCATCCGTCAAACCAGGGGCACTACCTGGATTGCGATTAATTCCCAGCCACTCTGCTACCCGGATCACCCCCAGCCCTATGCGGTAGTCACTTCTTTTACCGACATCACGGCGCATAAGCTGGCAGAAGAACGATTGCGGGATAGCGAAGCCCGCTTCCGCAGTGCCTTTGATGATGCGGCGATCGGGATGGCATTAGTCGCGTTAGATGGTAAATTTTTACAGGTGAATCGAGCGTTGTGCGAGATAGTTGGTTACCCTGCTGCCGAACTGGTGAAACTGAATTTTCAAAATATTACCTTTCCTGATGATTTGGACAATGATTTACGGTATGCTGGAAAGCTGCTGAAAGGCGAAATCTCTGCCTACCAAATGGAAAAACGCTATATTCATCAACAGGGATATAGTGTTTGGGTATTGCTGAATGGCTCGCTGGTGCGGGATGCATCCGGTCAACCACTATACTTTATTGCTCAGGTACAGGATATCAGCGATCGCAAACAAGCGGAACAAGCCTTGGAACTTCAGGCGGTCATTACCCGCAACATCGCGGAAGGAATTTGTTTGATTCGTGCCGCCGATGGCATTATTGTGTATGCCAATCCCAAATTTGAGCAAATGTTTGGCTATGAGCCGAATGAACTGACCGGGCAGCATGTCTCAACTTTGAACTATGAGGATGTGCAGACATACACCCAACAAGTTGCCCAGAGCCTGATAGACACAATCATTGCCTGCGGAGAAGCTACCTATGAAGTCCATAATGTAAAGAAAAACGGGATACCGTTTTGGTGTCGAGCCTCCTCCTCCATCTTTGAGCATCCTGAACATGGCATCGTGCTCGTCGCGGTTCAACAGGATATTACTGAGCATAAACAGGTCGAAGCCAAAATTCACGCCTCGCTTAAAGAAAAGGAAGTTCTCCTCAAAGAAATCCATCACCGAGTCAAGAATAATTTGCAAATTGTTGATGGGTTATTAAAAATGCAATCTCGCCGAACTCAAGACCCCCAAATCAATGCCGTGTTACGAGATAGCCAAAGTCGCATTGCCTCGATCGCGCTAGTGCATGAGAAACTATATCGTTCTGCCGATCTGGCAAATATTGACTTTGCTCAATACGTGCGGGAGTTAACCAGCCATCTGCTAGAGTCCTACAACATCAATGCTCAGACCATTCAGTTGCATACTCAAGCCACAGGAGTATTTTTTGATATTGAAACAGCAATTCCCTGTGGGCTAATTATCAACGAACTGGTTTCTAATGCCCTCAAGTATGCGTTTCCCAATCTGGGGACTGGGGATATTTGGATCGAGATCCAGTCCAATGATGATCAGACATGGACTCTGCACATTTGGGATAACGGAGTGGGCTTACCGCCAGAGTTTGATATTACCAATACTCGCTCCTTGGGCATGACTCTGATTCAGGGGTTAGTAGAACAACTGGAAGGGAGCCTGAGCATCACCAGCCATCAGGGGAGTGATTTTAGCATTATTTTTCCAGAGAACAAATCGTAATGATGGACCCGCCTTTATCAAATCTGCCCTCGACTCAAGCGACCCAGATTCTAGTCGTTGAGGATGAGCAGGTGATTGCTATCAATCTGCGCGAATCCCTAGAATCTCTGGGGTATGGTGTGCCTGCCCTGGCGGCGACGGGTGCGGCTGCGATCGCCAAAGCCACCGAACTGCGTCCCGATTTAGTGCTGATGGATATTCGGCTGAAGGGCGAGATGGATGGCATTCAAGCTGCCGAACAAATTTGGCAAACCCTGCAAATTCCCGTGATCTATGTGACGGGACATTCGGATCAAAGCACCCTGGAACGGGCAAAAGTCACCGCTCCGTTTGGCTATATTCTAAAGCCGATCGGGGAAAAAGAACTTTATATTGCCATTGAAACTGCCTTACAACGCTGTGCGCGAGAGCAACTCCTTTTGGCAGTATTTCGCAGTATGGGGGATGGGGTGGTCGTTGCCGATGCCCAACGGCGAGTGAAATTCCTCAACTCAATGGCAGAACAGTTAACCGGGTGGAGTCAGGAGGAAGCAAGAAATCAGGCCCTGGCTGATGTTTTACGAATTGTGGAGCAACCAACCCAAACGCCAGTGCTCGATCGCTGGATTGATACCGTTCTCACAACCTCCACACCGATTTATCTAGAAGATCCGTTCCTCCTGATTTCTAAACAGGGCATTGAAATTCCGATTGCCGATAGCATTACCTCCTTACAGGATAGTCGCGGCAATGTCACAGGGATTGTGATTGTCTTTCGGGATGTTACCCAACGCTTGCTCGCCGCAGAACGCGATCTAGCCGTGGAACGGGCTAAACAACTGGAAGTGCAAATGGCAGAATTGCAACGGTTGAATGATCTGAAAGAGGACTTTTTGGCAACGGTCTCCCATGAGTTACGCACGCCTCTGTCCAACATTCAATTAGCTACCCGGATGCTAACCATCATCCTGGATCAGTTTGGCATTTTAGCCCAGGAATCAGAGGCAGGTTCCGTGGCATTGGGGCGGTATATTAATATCCTTAAGGAACAGTCCGATCAGGAATTGCGGCTGGTCAACGATTTACTCGATATGCAGCGGTTAAACGCAGAAGCCTATCCCCTGGATTTGTCAGTTGTGCAACTTCAGGACTGGATACCCCATTTGTTAGAGCCGTTCGTTGCCCGAATGCAGATGAACCAGCAACGGTTACACATTGATCTTCCTACGGATCTACCCGCGATCCAAACCGATACCCATGTGTTAACTCGGATTGTCTCGGAACTGATGAATAATGCCTGTAAATACACGCCTCCGGGCTGCGAAATTACAGTAACCATGCATATTGTCAATCCGGATGATCGTCCAGTTGATCTGCCCTATGTCGCGATCGCCATCAGTAATTCGGGGAGCGAAATTCCGGCGGCGGAACTCGATCGCGTGTTTGATGCCTTTTACCGAATTCCCCAAACCGATCGGTGGGCAAAAGGCGGCACAGGCTTAGGCTTGGCACTGGTGAAAAAGTTCGTCGGGTATTTGGGGGGTTCAGTACAGGTCGCTAGCGCCGCCGCCCAAACTTGCTTTACCGTTTATTTACCACTTTGTCCCCTGGTTGAGGAAGTCTAAGGGATAGGAATTACAGCCGTTGTCGGATGAATAAACCACAGTGAAGATGGAGAATGGGGAATGGGGAGTAGGGAGTGGTGTGGTTTAGCCACGTGAAAATTGCTGTAAATCAGTTCAAGATTGGGTCAGAGCGGGTTTAGCAGAACAGTTGGCGGATTTATTTCATCCATAATCCTAAGAGTTGGCATCCACCGGTTGTCGCGATCGCTGCTCGATCGGTAAATAGGTGATCTGATGGTCACCCGTATACCGTTGGGTGGGACGGAAGATGCGGTTGGCTTCCAGTTGTTCTTTCCAATGGGCTAACCAGCCAGCAACTCGGGCGATCGCAAACATCGGCGTAAACAAATCTTGAGGAATACCTAGTCGGTGATAGACCAGCCCAGAGTAAAAATCAACATTGGCATGAATGCCTCGCTCACCTAGCCGATCTTCTACCACCCGTTCTAATTCCAGCGCTATATCGTAAAGTGGGTCGTAACCCAGATCTGTAAACAGTTGTTCTGCCAAACTTTGCAAAATAGTGGCGCGAGGATCTTTCACCTTATACACCCGATGCCCAAAACCCATAATCTTCTGATGTGTTTGGATACATTGGTCTATATAAGCACTGACATTTTCCACGGAGCCGATCGTTTGCAGCATCTCCAACGCATCTTCAGCGGCTCCTCCATGCAGAGGGCCAGCTAAGGTGCCAACGGCGGAAGCAATCACCCCATAGGGATCGGTCAAGGTAGAGGCGGTGACTAATGCCGAGAACGTGGAGGTATTCATCGTATGTTCGGCGTGCAGAATCAAGCAGCGATCGAACACTTGCGCTGCCAGGGGAGAGGGTTCCTGCTCGGTCAACATATACAGAAAGTTAGCGGCATAATCTAAGTCATCATTGGGCATGACCGGATCATTACCATGCCGAATTAATTGAAAGGCGGCAACCATGGTGGGAATCTGTGCCAACAACTGCACGACTGCTTGCCGAATATAGTCGGGATTGTCCAGATTCCGTTGGGAATAAAATAGCCCCAGGGCTGCCGCCGAGGTTTGTAAGGCATCCATCGGATGTCCTGTTTCTGGAAAGCACTTCAGCATATCCCGAATCCGGTACTTAATCCGGCGATGCTGCTGGATCTCCTGTTTAAAAGCTTCTAGTTCCGATCGAGTTGGTAGTTGTCCCCAAATCAACAAGTATGCCGTTTCAATAAAACTACTTTTCTCGGCAAGTTCGGTAATAGGAATACCCCGATATTCCAGCAGCCCTCGCTGACCATCCACATGGCTAATACTGGACTGGGCAACGGGTACATTACTTAACCCTGGAATATAGTCGCAGTGATAGGCACTCTCTGGCATATCTACCCTCTCTTCTTCGCTATCTCTACCCAACTCTCTGCTTCACAATCCACCATATCGCAGTCCTTCATGATTCGGCTGAACTTTCATATTCCCCACAGGATTGCTATAGATTCGTTGCGTTTTTTATCGTCTTGGTACTAATCCCAGCACATCAGGGGAGCATAAAGATAGAGCAAATCCCTGTATCGGGATGATCCCCTTTCCTCCGGTCACCGACCCACGACTGTTATGACAATGGGAAAACGATATGGTCAATGTAAACAAACTCAACCCAGATGATGGAACCACCGCGCGATCGGAGACACCACCGGAAGAAGTGTTAATGTCCGAGTTGATCGATACCGATCGCATTGATCCCATCAGTGAAGCGCTGTTAGAAGATCAGCCGGGTAGCGAGCAACGCATCTTCAAATTGCGGCTACCCGACCACCTGGGCAGTGGCGTGACGGGTGGCGATCCTGATGATGACTGGTATCAGGCAGAAGTGGTGGGCGAAGAGGCGGTCGGTGGCGATAATCCCACCCCGGATCAGAATGTCACCGAAGAGTTGCAGCGATCGATGGGGATTACAGCTACAGAAGGGGAAGCGGTTCGCACCCACAATAAGCTGCAATGGCGAGATCATCAACGCTGGGAACTCAATCCCGAATCAGCCGAAGACTACCAGGAGCGCGATTAGGCAGAGACTGAACGGGGGATAGCTGAGGATATCCGATCGGTCAAATTCATGGGGCTAACCGCTGGATCTCCCAACTCCCTTGCGGATCGGGTGTATAGAGAAAGCGATCGTGCAAGCGATCGGGGCGACCCTGCCAGAACTCGAAGCTAGTAGGCTGCACTCGATACCCCCCCCAAAAGGAGGGTAAGGGAATTTCGTGGTGGAGAAACTTTTGCTTCAGCTTTTCCATTTCCATCAGGAGCACTTGCCGCGAGGAAATCACGGAACTTTGTGCCGAACACCAGGCACCTAACTGATTTCCCCGGGGGCGAGAGGTGAAATAAGCAAAGGATTCGGCGGCGGAAATCTTGCTTGCCTGTCCGGTGATCTGCACCTGGCGTTGTAATGGCAACCACAGAAATAGCAAGGCTACGGAGGGATTTTCACTGATTTGCCGCGCCTTTCGACTCTCGTAGTTGGTAAAAAAGACTAAGCCATCGCGATCGAAATATTTCAGTAACACCGTCCGGACTAATGGTTGTCCCGTGGGAGAGGCTGTGGCTAACACCATTGCGTTGGGTTCTAGCACCTCGGCATGGCAAGCCTGCTGAAACCACCGTTCAAATTGCTGAAACGGATCGGGGTGCAAATCCTGGCGGTTCAGTTCTGCTGCCGTATAGTTTTCGCGTAACTCATGAATATTCATTGCCTGCATTCCAGCAAAAAATCAGCAATCCTATTCAAGTTACCGTATTCGCTTCTCTTCGATCGCACCCTGCTTTGAAATTTCAGGCGATCAGGCGCAGCACAGTAACCCCATAACCTCGATCACAGGTCTTTGGCTTTAATCGGCAAGGTAATGATGAACTCTGTGCCCTGGGGTGGGGTCGAGTGAACCTCGATCGTGCCAGCATGGTTTTCTACGACAATCTGGTGAGCGATCGCCAAGCCCAGCCCAGTGCCTTTACCAACGGCTTTGGTTGTAAATAAATGGTCGAAAATGCGGGATTTTACGGTTTCTGGAATGCCTAACCCATTGTCAGTAATCTGAATTTGCACCGATTGGCTATCGAACACCTGAGTCGTAATTTCAATCTGGTTCGGATTTGCCTTAATGGTATCTAAATCACGTCCTACATTTGCTTCTTCCAACGCATCGATCGCATTGGCGAGAACGTTCATAAAGACCTGATTTAATTGCCCCGGAAAACATTCGATCGAGGGGAGTTCGCCATACTTTCTAATCACCTCAATCTCAGGGCGATTGTCATTGGCTTTCAGGCGATGTTTGAGGATCAGGATGGTACTATCCAGCCCTTCATGAATATTAAACAGAACTTTGTAATCTTTATCCGCCCGCGAAAAGGTGCGAAGACTGGTACTGATGTTACGGATGCGATCGATCCCTAGCTTCATCGAGTTTAAGAGTTTGGGTAGATCATCACGCACATAGTCCAGGTCGATCGTTTCAATTTCATCCTGAATGTCAGGTGTGGGGTTAGGATAGGTCTGCTGGTACAGATCAATTAATCCCAACAGATCTTTAACATACCCTTCCGCTGGCTGCAAATTACCGGATAAAAACCCCACTGGGTTATTAATCTCATGGGCAACTCCCGCTACCAGATTCCCTAACGCGGACATCTTCTCATTCTGAATCAATTGCAGTTGAGTTTGCTGAAGTTGGTGCAACGACTGAGCTAATTCGGCAGTACGTTCCTGCACCCGTTGTTCCAGTGTTTGGGTGAGATGCGTAATCTTCAGGTGCAGTTTTAAGCGTGCTACGACTTCCTCTTGCTGAAAGGGTTTGGTAATATAATCGACAGCGCCAATATCGAATCCTTTCACCTTGTCACGGGTATCCGATAACGCGGTCATAAAAATAATCGGGATGTTTTGCGTGATGGGATTTGCCTTCAAACGGCGACAGGTTTCAAAGCCGTCGAAACCGGGCATCATCACATCTAGCAGAATTAAGTCGGGGGTAATATACTCAGCTTGTTCGATCGCGGATTCACCATCGGTTGCCATCAACGCCTTCCAACCATGTCCCTGAATTGCTTCTGACAGCACCTTTAAATTATTAGGATTATCGTCAACCAACAAAATATGCACAGGCTTTGAAATATCTGATGTCATTACCGAGACTCCGTGGTGACAAATGCTTTAAGAAATTTACGGATTTTACCAGTTTGAAAGGTTTCAGTCAGCTTACTTAATTCAGCCACAAAGGGTGTGAGTTGAGGCTTGGCTTGTAATTGCTCTAACATTTGTTCAATCGCTGGAATATCACCCATCATGGCTAGATGATAAAGCTGTTGCAACTCTGTAGAGGATGGTAATACCCATTCAGTTGCCAAGGTGGAGTCCTGCGAATTGGTGATTGCCTTTTTGTGAGCCGGAGAAGCGGAACGTTTGTATAGCCAATCCACCCCTAACAGCGATCGCAATGTACTAAATAAATCATCGATTTGCAGAGGTTTGGGGAGGAATGCCTTAGCCCCGGCCTGTAAGCTCCGTTCGCGATCGGCTTCAAATACACTTGCACTCACAACAATGATGGGAATGGCACTTGTGAGGGGATCTGCTTGCAATAACATAGTTAACTCAAACCCATCCACATTGGGCATGGCTAAATCCAGCAAAATGGCATCCGGTTGGTGGACTGTCGCTAACTCTAAACCCTGATTGCCATCGATCGCCGCTAACACACGGCAACCAATACCTTGCAAAATGGTGGCAACAATCGATCGGTGGTTGGCATCGTCATCGACAATTAATAGTTGAGGGGCATCACCTCCCACGCCAATAATTTCTTCACTAATTAAAGAATGCCCCGTTTCCTGCCAATTCTGCAAAACAGGAACAGTCAGATCAAACCAAAATAAGCTACCTTCTCCTAAGTGGCTCTGTACCTGAATTTGGCTATTCATCAACGCCACAATCTTTTGGCTAATCGTTAAGCCCAACCCCGTTCCCTCTGGACGTTGTTTCGATTCGCCCACCTGCTCAAATGGTAAAAAGATCTTTTCTAACTGATCCGCCGACATGCCGATCCCAGTGTCTTCAATCTGGAAGCGTAAGGTTGCGGTGGCAGATTCGGTCATGGTTGTACTATGGGTATTCTCTACAACCTCAACGGTAAAGGTGACACTGCCTTTATCGGTGAATTTAATCGCGTTGCCTAACAGGTTAATCAGCACCTGCCGTAACCGCTTTTCATCCAGTTGCACCGAGGTGGGTAAGCGATCGGCGAGACGGGCATGAAAACTAACACCTTTTTGATCCGCTCGAATACTGCAAATCTCGATCACGCCATGTAAAAAATCGGCTAAATTGGCGGGATTTTCAAATAGTTCCAGTTTCCGGGCTTCAATTTTAGATAGATCGAGAATGTCATTAATCAGCGTTAGGAGATGGGAGCCACACTGGTGAATCACATCAATGCCCTGCAATTCCTTAGACGTTAAGGTTGTCGATCGCTGCAAAATTTGGGCATATCCCAAAATACCATTCAACGGAGTGCGTAACTCATGGCTCATATTGGCTAAAAACTCACTCTTTGCCTGGTTGGCAGCGTCCGCCGCTTGCTTCGCATCCACCAATTCCCGAGTGCGCTCCTCAACTTTTACCTCCAACGTTTTGGAATAATCCAGCAATTGAGCATTTGCCGCTTCCAGTTGTTGATTCGTCACTTCTAAAGTCTGTTGTTTGCGGGAATTGGTTGTAGCAACCACACACCCCATAAACGCCGCGATCGCAGGGGTGACGGGCACCAGCCATCCTCCCAGAAACATGCCATAGCCCCCCGCCAGTAGTCCGCTAGTGATTCCGATCGTGCTCCAGAGAATTCTACCGCCTGGAATCCGGCCAGTAGTCGGGATACCTGCTAACCACCAACTACCCACTGACCCAATCGCCGACCAGAGCAGAATCCAGGCAGAAAACGCCGTCATCGAAAAGCCCTGTAACTGAGTTTGTCCGGTTTTAGCCCCCTGGACGAGGTGGTGGGCAATATTGGCATGGATCACCACACCAGGAGTGGGTTTTTGCGCCGCTAACAAACTGGCACTGAACGGAGTACCAAAAAAATCATTGGTGCTGGCAGCCGTTGAGCCAATGAATACCATGCGATCGCGCATCAGATTGGTGGGGACTTTTCCGGCTAAGACATCCCGCAGAGCGATGGTGTGAAAGGCGGTTTCTGGCCCATGCCAATTCAATAAAATTTGATACCCGCCGAGATCAGAATCAGGATACCCCGCTTCTTGATGATTCATGGGCATGTAAATCTGTTGACCCAGACGAAATTTCTGCTGCTTCTCGTCAATACTCTCTAAGGTAATGCCCTCTGCTTCTAGATACTGAAGGGCAACACGAGTGGCTAATCCGGCTTTGAGTGCGCCCTGTTGTTGGTGATCAACGGCGGTTAACAATGCTCGTCGCACATTGCGATCGCTATCCAGCACTAAATCCGCTAATCCAACCTGGTTGCGCTGTTGTAATTCCGGGGCTGGTTTTACCCGTTCTCCGGTAATTTTCTCGACCCCAATCAAGTTGGGGGTACTGCGGAAGACCTGCACCAGTTGATCGTGTCCCTTACCTTCCGGTAAATCGCGATAAAGATCAAGCCCAATGCTGCGGGGATGCTGCGATCGAATCTTTTCTAATAGTTGTGCCAGTGCCCAGTCCGGGATGGGCCATTTGCCGACGGATTGAATATCCTGTTCGTCGATCGTAACAATAACAATATTTTCCGCCAGTTCTGGTTGCGATCGTCGGCGTACCCATTCGTCACGCAGCTTCCATTCAGGTAAATTAAACAGTCCCAGTGATTGACCAGCAATCACGGCAGCCGCCACACTAGGAGTAATGATCCAAAGGCTACGAGTGCGTCGAACGAAAGCCTGAAATTGACGCCACATAGGTTGCGCGATCGAGAAATTGGTTAGGGTCAGGGTAGGGATAATCAGGTGAAAGCGGTTGTGAGAAATGATTGGGGCAAGTATTTCTCACAACCTGGATAGGGTTAATTCGGATTAATTAGCTGTTGCGACGATCGGTGCAGTGCTAATCTCCTGTAAGCCTACAGAGGACATCAGTTCAGCCCATTGCTTGGTCAGGGTGTCATTGGTGGGTTGGCTGGCATAGACAGCTGCTAAGGTCGCCGCACAGTCATACCAGACACCATTTTTACCTAATGCCTCGGCTCGTTTTAAAGCATCTTCCTGGTGCAGACTGGCGCTGAGTTCAGCACTCGGTTGAATACGCTGAACCCAACCATCCACATAGGGAGTGCTGGGGCCGAGTTGCCCGTCGAGTTTGATTGCCATTAACCATTGGTAGTTTTTGCCAACGGCTAACGCTGGAGCATCACTCGGAAGTGAGATCGGCATGATACCAACCTTATCCGCGATCGGAACGGTCATTTGGTATTGCAGATTGCCAGCGTCATCCTTGAGGCTGAACACGGCTTCTGTGGCGTTGGAGGCAGGAATATACACCAAAAAGGTGGGACGTTCAGACACGGTTGTGCCATAGAAGGTTTGGGGTAACAGCGCAATCAACGCAGCGGGTCCCGTAGCACCAACCATGGATGGATTGATGTAGTAGGTACCAACGCGGGATGCACCGCCAGCAGCCTGTTGGGGTGCACCGTTGCCGACGGCTGGGGTGAATAGATTGCCCCGCGATGCTCCTCCCATCGCTTGTTGGGGCGCACCATTCCCGGCGGCTGGGGTAAATAGATTGCCCCGGGAGGCTCCCCCCGTAGCTTGGCTCGGCGCACCATTCCCGGCGGCTGGGGTAAAGTAACCCCCTCGGGAGGCTCCCCCGGTAGCTTGACTCGGCGCACCATTACTGGCAGTTGGAGTAAAATAACTGCCCCGAGATGCCCCGCCTGTTGCTTGACTGGGCGCACTATTGTTAGGCGGTGGTGTAAATGTCACAGCATAGGCACTGGTACAAGCACTCCCAGTTATGAGTACGAAACTACTCAGCGTACTGGCTAAATATCGACGTTTCATGATATCGCACCTGGTATGTACAACTAAACAATGTGGAGTGAAATCGTGATAGCGCGACAAATCCTGGGTTCAGGATGCCCGTTATCCATAGTGGGGCAACAAGATCTAATTACAAATTCTCCCATTAATAGCATTGATTAATTTGAGAATTGGAATTGGATCTGTCGCCTGAGGGAACACACTGATAACCTGGAATGGACTGAGTGATGGTAAAGCGATCGCCTGTTGCATAAATCCTCATGAAGTCTTGACAGTAAGCGTTACAGGAAATGTCATCACAGCCAGTTACCCACTAACACAAAGGTGGACCAGAAGAACGGATCGCGAAAATCGGTATTCTGGATCAGATGGAGTTGGGCTTGCCGCAGTGCCTCTGCTTTGGTGGTTCCTTTGGCTTGCAATTGGTTATAGAAGCGAGTCATTAACAGGGCGGCGGCTTGATCTTTAACGGGCCACAGCGCCGCGATCGTCGAGCGGGCACCCGATTTCACCGCTAACCCCGCTAATCCCAACACAGCACGATCATCTCCCGTTGCGGTATCACAGGCACTCAGTACCAATAATTCAATTCCTTCAGCACTACCCCGATTTTGTAAGAGTTCTGATAGTTCCTTGACACTGACTTTGCCATCCCAGGTCAACAAGAACGTATCTTCCATCCGGGAACTAAACTGCCCGTGGGTTGCCAGATGCACAATATTTGCCGAGTGGTTTTTCACACGATCGGCCAGGGCGGCGCTAGTAAACTCCTGATTCAGCAATTTAGTCGCCGGAATGGTTTGAGTAATCTCCTGCACCTCCGTTTCCACAGCCGGTAACGCACTAAACCCAACATGGGATTGACTAATGCCACCGACGATCGCGCTAATGCCAGTTTGTTGTAACGGTCGAGCCGCCATCAGTTGCAACCCCGGCGAGAGGGCAATCGCATACTTTTCAATTAAATAGTGCTGACCGTCATACAACGCTGCCATCGGAATATTGCGTAGGCGACCATCCAGTACAAAGACCAGAGTTTTGGTGTGTTGCAAGGCTTGATCAGCTTCGGCAGGACGAATTAACCAGTCATACACCTGTCGGGATAGGCGATCGCGCACTTTTGAGTCGGAAACGGGGTTGAGGGCAACTAACAGATCACTTAACGTCTGGTCAATTTCCGCGTGAGATTTAGGTGTGGCATAGTAGCGTAACGGTTGTCCCGCTGTGGACAGAATCACCGCCAGCCGATCGGGCAGAATGATCGGGTAAACAACGGTAGCGGTCGGATCAACTTGATCAATCTGTTGGGCTTTATCTAAGCAGGCTTCCCGAAAGAAGTTATCCAGTTCAGCAATTTGCAGAGATTCAATTAATTCCCGCGCTTGCACTAAGGTGGCTTGACTGGGCTGACCATCTAAGAGTAGTGCCACTAATTCCCGATACACCGGCTCTACACTCTCTCGAAAGGAGAACTGCACATCGGTATTGACGGCTACCAGATCAGTCCGTAGGGCTTGGAGGGCCTGGATAGCTTCTAGATAAGCGGCGATCGCCTCGGTTCGGTTGCCTGCCTGTGCCTGCAACTGTCCAAAACGCCACGCGGCCTGGGCGGTAATATCGGCGGCTTGTCGCTGACGGGCAATGTTTAGCGATCGCTGCATCAGTTGTCGGGCTTCTGTCCCTTGTTGAGTCCGTTGATACAGTTGCCCCCATTGATATAAAGCATAGGCTTCGGCGGAGGCATCCTGAATCTGTTGGGCAGATTGCACCGTGGCAGCCATTAATGCCGATAAGTCTGTTAACGGTACGAGTTGGGCGGGCTGGTTGAGCCGATTAATGGCAGCCGTAAAATTGATCGCCTGGTAAAGCGTTGTACGGCTAGGCGGCAATTGCCGGAACTGTTGCAGCAGTTGCGGGGCTAAGGCAGTTACCAGTTCGGGTTTGTTGTAGGTCAAAAATAGGTTGAACTGCGCTAACTGAGCCTGGAGGTGTTCACCGGGATTTGTCGCCACCTGTTCTGCTTGCTCAAAATAAGCTAGGGCAGCATCGGGTTGGCTGAGATCCGCCGATGTTTTACCTAGCCCCAGCAGCAGGGAACTAAACTGGGGTTTGGCATCCAGTTTTTGAGCGATCGCCCAGCCCTGGGTAAATACTTGCTGGCTTTTGTCGGGGTCGCCAATGGTTTGAAGGGCTAAACCCAGCGATCGTAACCCGCTAACTTTCACATCTGAATCGGGGAGAGCGGTTAACGTCTGGTTCAAGTTTTCCAATAGCTGTTTCGCTCGACGATAAAAGCCCAGACTTTGTAACGCCTGCGCTTGATTAATCTGACTTCCCACACTGCCGAGGGTATCCCCAGCCTGTTGGTAAAACTTTTGCGCCTGCTGCCATTGTTCGAGGGCGGCTGCCGCTTGTCCCAGATGCAGTTGTAAGCTGGCTTGCGTATTCAATACCTGTGCCCACAGAATCGCATCGGCAGGGGGGCTGGCAGTCTTGAGTAGCGTCAGGCTCTGCTGAATCGCTTGTTGCGCCGCATCCCATTGGTTGAGTTCCTGATATGTCAGGGAAAGATAACTTAAGCTCAGGGCTTGATTGAGGCGATCGCCCTGAGCCTGGTAGTGTTGGGCAGCGGATTGCCAAACCCCAGCCGCTTCGGTAAATCGACCCGATCGATATAGCTCCCGACCTTGTTCCAGGGGCATCGCTGGGCTGGAGGCAACCTGGGTCTGGTTGACCAGAGTGGATGAGTGAAGTGGCACTTGCGACCAGGCGACAGTGGGTAGCATCCCGCTTGTCAGGCAGAAACTTAGCAGTAGCAGATGCCAGGGGAACCGTGGGAAAGAGAGAAGGGACATAGCAAGCAAGGGGGTGGGATGAGGCAGATGGCTAAAGCCCGTCATTGGGGCGGACAACGGCATCAGCATGAACCAGCGAACTTGAACCTAAGTTAGGTTGTGAACTAGCCTAAACCATCAAATGTGAAAATATTGTGACATTGGAGAAAAATAGTTCAATCAGCCGGGGTTTTTAAAGAAACCAAAAATTAGCTTGATATTCACTGAGTCGTCAGTCGCTAAATTGACTCAGATCAGGGCGGTATGGCGGCAGTTGGTTCCAGTTGACCACTACAGTTGATGAAGTGAGGCATGGTGGCTGGGGATGGCTGGGCAACTAATGCGATCGTGCCATCGGCATCACGCTGCCAGCCTGTGACTTCAACAATCATTGGGGCAGGGATGGGAGCCTGGGCAACTGGACGATCGGAGTGACGATAGACCGATAAATCCCGCAGATCCCCCCAGGTGCGATCGCTGGTTACCTGTTGAGTGGGATTCTGGGGGACACCACCCCGTCCTGTTGCCACAAACCGACTGCCTGGTTTCCCAGAGCAATCCGCCACAATTTGCTGGGCAGGATCAACGACAGTTTCTGGCAATACTACTAAACCTGAACTGGGGTCAACATTAAGCGTGTTGACTTGCACTGTCCCACTCACGCCAAATTGGGAACTTGCTGTGATGTCATTGTCTGGGGTGAGTTGAGGGCGAAACTGTAGCCCTAACAATGACTGGGTTGTAATTTGAATATTGCCCCCCCGACCTTGAAAGGCATTCGCAATAATGTCACTGTTTTCTACACCAACGATTACAGGGGAAGTGATGGTAATATTACCGCCATTACCAATGCCGCCCGATGTGGCACTGATGAGGCTATTGTGGCGCAGTAGCATCAGATCTCTCACCTGTAACGTCAGATCACCACTTTCGCCTGAGGCCGTTTGAGCTTGAATACTCCCTTGGCGATCGAGAAACAGCCGATTGGTAACAATCTGAACCTTGCCTCCATTCCCCGTTCCTTGATTGGTTACACTAACGGTGCCGCCATTTGTCAGGGTTAGGGTAGGGGTTGTAATCTGCACCGTACCCGCATTGGCTGAGAGAACATTGGGTAGATCAAACGCTCGCTGAAGCAGTGGTTCTGGGCGAATAACGGCGGAATTAATGCTGCTATTGTTCCCTGGACTGCGCCCACTAATGAAAATTGATTCTGTGGCATTGACGTTGACATTGCCTGCCTCACCAATCACCCACGATGTTGTTGCGATCGCGCCCCCATTTAGAACTTGCAAGCGGGCTGTATCCAGCGTCAAGGTCTGGGCTTTGCCCGTACCATAGGTAATGGCACTAATGTTGCTATAGAGTCCGGCAAAATTGTCTCCAGTGATCGTCGTGTCGGTACTGCGAATCCTGACTTGTCCGGTGGAGCCAGCCGCAAAGGTCACGGAAGAAATTGCCGCACCCCCAGAAACCAAGAGCCTGTTACTGGTAATAGAAAGATTGCCTGCGGATTTAGCACTGCGGGAACTGGTCGTCAGAGAGGTGACCCCTGTAGGGTTGATGGTCGAGGAACCCGATACTTCCACAGATCCAGCTTCGATCGCAATATTGCCACTGGAGGCAAATCTATAGGCAGTGGTGTTAATCCCTGCGCCTTCAGCCAGGATGAAGCGGGGAGCGATCAACCGAATCGCCGAACCTTTGCCGGTATTCAACGCTTCGGAACGAATACCAGTTGTAATAGATGCATCAGGGGATGCACCAACCACCACGATCGCCTCTGAAGCCTGGAGGAGCATCTCACCACCGGGTAGACTACCCAGATTGCTGGACAGCACCATTGAACCATCACTGAATTGCATCCGCCGTCCCTGTAACTGCATCGACCCGGCATTGAATGCGCCCAGACTGGGTAATGCTCCAACTGTTAGCAAGGATTTCTGCATCAGTTGGATGTCACCAAACCGTTGACCAGGCTCATACCCTAACTGATACCCCTGGGAGATGGGGGTCAAACTCACCTGTCCAGGAGCGCTTAAACTACCCAATTCAATGCGTCCCTCGGGGGCATTCAGGGTGGCCCCAGTCAGAGTTAAGTTCCCCCCGACCAGTGCCAGGGTGTTTCCAGGCTGCACCCTCAGTTCTGAAGCACTAGGATTCCGAATGAACGGGGCTAGGATAGTACCGGAGGTAACTGCATGACCTGTGCCTTGCACTGCGATCGCCGCTGGATTGCTCCCCATTTGCAGCCCGATCGGCACACTTATGGTCAACAAAGGTGCTGTAGTGGCATTGGTAGCACTAAACTCTATGCCATCGGCAAACCGGATACTGGTGGCGGTTGTGGCGATGAAGGAACCCCCAAGATTTAATCGCGCATTCGGCCCAAACAGAATCCCACTGGGGTTGAGCAAAAATAAGTTGGCACGACCGTTGGCGCGAATTAAGCCATCGATGTTAGAAAGGCTACCACCTGTGACTCGACTGATAATATTCTGCACATCTACGGCATTGTTGAAGAAGGCAGAACCACCAGTAGGTACTGAGAACTGATTGAAACTATGGAAGAGGTTATTACCAACGCGATCGCCTGCTGTAATCGTAAAGTCATTTCCGGTGGGGGAGACTGTGGTGGAGAGTGTACCATCGGGAGTGATCTGGGCAATAGCAGGCATAGACATCCCGATCGATGCCATCCATAGGGTTAACCAAATTGGGCACAGGGCATGTGCTTTGAGCATCAAGGCATCCTCGATAGGGGGCTGAAGACGTGAATTGATTCCTTGCGAATCTCAGCATCCAGTTACAGTATGGCTAGTGACCAAGTTAGTTTTCCCAAACTATTAAATTCAGCCCACTGATCGAGCGTCACTTGATCTAAATTCATGGTTGTAACGTGGCTGTTGCGGCAACACCGCTACAGTTGATAAAGTGCGGCATTGTTGCCGGGGATTGCTGGGCAACCAATTCGATCGTCCCATCGGCATGATATTGCCAGTTGGTCGCTTCAACCAGCAGGGTTGGTGGTGTAGGAGGCTGGGCAACCGGACGATCGGCATGACGATAGGTAGACAAATCCCGCATGTCATTCCAGCTGCGATCGCTCGTTACCTGTTGGGTCGGATTCTGGGGAACACCACCTCGCCCCGTTGCCACAAACCGGCTGTTCTGCCCATCGGAACACCCGGTAGCAATAGATTGGGACGGATCGGTCAGGTTGGTTGGGAGTTGCACTAACCCAGAACTGGGGTCAACATCGATCGTATTGATCAGCACCGAGCCACTCAGACCAAATTGGGAACTGGCAGTAATATCGCTGTTTGGGGTGAGGCGAGGCTGATACTTGAGCCCAAAGATACCCTGAGTCGTGATCTGAATGTTGCCTCCACTGCCCAGGATGGCATTCGCCGCAATATCACTGTTTTCCTTCAGGGAAGCGATGATAAATCCGGCTTGAATATCAATATTGCCCCCCGTCGAGGCTCCCCGGGCATTGGTGGTAATGTTGCTACCATGCCGGAGTAACAGCAACTCACTGGCTTGCAGCCGAATATTTCCTTGACTTCCGCCATTCACCTCGGCTCGTAAGCTGGCATGGTTGTCGAGGAAAATATTGCGAGCCGTAATATTCAGGTTGCCCGCATCCCCGCTACCCGCATTACTAACAGTCAATTCGGCACCATTCCGAACTCGTAATGTGTCTGTTGTAACATTGACTGATCCGGCAGCAAAACTACTATTCGAGGATGCCGAAATACTACTGTGCAGTTGGCGACCATTCGGCAGGTTATGACTACCCTCAACCTCAATTTGATTCACCTGCACATTCACGTTCCCCGCCGACCCCTGTCCTAAACTGGATGAGGTAATTTGTCCGCCATTGAACACCCGTAGCCGATCGCCACGCAAGGTAATGTTACCTCCCTCACCGATCGCGCCTTCAGCAACAGAAACGGTGATGCCACTGACTGTGTTACTAATGCTGTCGATCTGGGGATCACTCACCGAGGTTTCGGTGGCTCGAATGTTGATGTTGCCTGCTGCCCCATACCCCGCCAGGGCACTAGAGATCGCCCCGCCATTGGAGATGGTCAGATTGCCCGTGTCGATCGTAATGTTACCGCTCTGCCCTTGCGTACCGGGTTGAATGGACGTAATCACAGCCGCCGTTAACCCAGACGGGATAACCCCTTCGATCTCCAGGCGCTCGGTTGCCCGGATGGCAATATCGCCCGCTTTGCCACTGGTAAAAATCACTCCAGGAATAGAGACCCCGAGACTCCCGACTAAATCAGTGCTAATCCGTCCGCCTTGTAGTAACCTGACGCGATCGGCATCGATCGTGATTTTGCCACTTTCATTGTTGTAACCTCCCGAGACTAGGGTGGTAATGGCACTGGGAGACTGGATCCCGGTAAAGGCACTCGTAAACGGACTATAGCCAATCACCTCGACATCGGCGGCTCGAACCGTGATATCACCACTTTTAGAATTATTAATTGGAAACAGCTCAAAGGTTACAGGGTCAAACCCAAAACTGATCAGCGATTGTAACCAGGCGGCATTGGTGATCCGGAGTCGCCCGGTTTCGATCGCAATATCACCCGCTGTCGCATTGCTGCCTGTGACACTGGTATAAATCCCAGGTGTTGGGTAGTTGTCTGGATCAGATACACCTAATAAATCAACAAATTCAGTCGTTTTAACGTTAATACCCTGACCTCGACCAAAGGCAGCTGTAGCCGAAGTAATGCCAGAACCATCCTGAAGGGTCAGTCCCCGTCCCCGAATATTGATTGCTCCTCCAGCCGCTCCACTGGTATCAAGATAGGAGGATTGGCGGAGGGTAATCGTGCCCCAGTCAGCCGTCGCCGTTGGACTGGTCAACTGCCAACCAGCTTGAGAATCAAGGCTAACTTCAGCATTGCGGACTGCCCATAAATCCAAGCGCCCGTCTGGTACAAATAGGCTAGTGCTATTAAAGTTTAGTTCACTGCCAATCAACGCCACGCTTTTGGCTAAAAAGAATTGAGGGGGTCGCAAGAAAAAGTTAGGGGCAGGCGTACCTTGCATTTGAATCGCCCCCGCATTAGCTCCCAATTGCAAGCCGATCGGGGCACTAATAGTTAAAAGTGGGGTGGAGGTGGTATCGGTAGTGTTGAATCGAGTGCCATCGGCAAAGATCACATTATTCGCGGTGCTGGCAACAAAGTTACCGCCCACAAACACCGAGGCATTAGGTCCAAAAATAATCCCGGCAGGATTAATCAAAAATAAATTGGCTTGACCATTGGCTCCAATAAAGCCATCGATATTAGAAACACTACCACCTGTGACTCGACTGATAATGTTTTGTACATCAGGAGCATTATTGAAAACAGCGGAGCCACCTATAGGCACAGAAAATTGGCGAAAACTATGGAATAAATTATTGCCGGAGCGGCTACCATTGGTAATAAAAAAATTGTTATTAAATTGAGAAACCGTTGTCGAAAGCGTCCCATCAGAGCTAACTTCCGCTATAGCCGCCGTTTGTCCAATCAGCCCAGAACATAGGGCAACAAGAATACCACCTATAATCGGCTGACGAAATTGCCACCACCCAAGACTCGATCGCATTGACTAAACTCCAAGGATGCAAGTAAAACCGTGAATCGGTGACTGATGGATCTATTCGGTACCTGAATTCACTCAATTCAACACTATTAGGTTTGGTACAAAAGTAAACCAAGATAGCCAGGGGATAGCCGTCAACCGATCACCCTTTCCCGATCGTTGTTCAGCGTATTTGTAGTATTAAGCACTATTCTAGAGATGAAATGTGAAAAAATTGTGACCAGACTAAAAAAGTCAATCGCCACTGCTGATTCAGCCCTTGGCTAGTCGTCAACGGCGTAAGTTCAGTAAGTATTCCAGTGGACAGTGCTGGGTGCTGAGTGCTGGTTAAGCCACAGATTCGCCACTCCCTACTCCCTACTCCCCATCTTCACTATGGTCTACGCATTTAAAGACTGCTGTAATGTACTAGCGATCGGAATTGGCTGATTATTCCGCAATGATCACGTCAGCGTCCTGCCGTTGTTCTCTCCGACGTTTTGCCGCCTCCCGCTGTTGTGCTCTTTGGCGTTTTTCTACCTCTCGCTGTTGCTCAATGGCTTGTTTCTCCAATTCTTTCACCGATTGGGGTTCAGCCGCATCCGGTGGGGCAGGCGGTGACTCAGGCGCGGGGGGAGACGGTTCCGGTGGCAGGGGCTCAGGATTGAGGGTCGGGGCTGGCTCCGTGGGAGCGGGTGTCTCGTTGCTGGCTGGGTTGCTGGCTGGTGGAACAACCTCCTGACCGTCCGGATCTGGGGTGGCAGTTGGGGATGGGGATGGGGATTCGGTACTGTCTGGCGATCGCTCGGCTGGGGCAGAGGGAGACGGTTCCGGTGATGGGCTGACCCGGACAGGAGCCGGATTGGGAGAGAAGGTCGGCACTGGGCTAGTTACCGATGTGTCTGGGGATGGTTCTGTGGGTACCGTAGTAGGTTGAGTGGTGGGTGGGGTGGAGCGCGAGAGAATGGCCGCGATCGCCACAAACACAGCTATGCCAGCCAGCCCGATCGCCAGTAAGGGTCGCCAGTTAAAAGGGCTAGAGTCAGCGACTGCTCCTGGCTCTCTGACCGGATCGGCTGGGCGAGAGGAGCGATACCCTGGACTGACGGCGATCGTCGCAACCTGGCTGGTAGCTTTGCCCAGGGATGGTTGAGCCGCAGAGGCATCCGGCAACAGACGCAGCCAATCATCTACACTCGCCGGACGATCGCGGGGTTCCACTGCCATGCCGTATAAGACTGCCTGGTTAACCGCCGCCGTCAACTCAGGACGTAAATCGCGGGGACTGGGTAAGGGTTGGCGATCGCGGAGGATGGATGCGATCGGGACTTGCGCCGTCAGTAAGGTGTAGAGCGTTGAGGCTAAACCATAAACATCTGTCGCCGGAGAACGGCGTTCCTGGGGCAGGTATTGCTCGATCGGTGCATAACCGGGAGAAACCAGGCTGGTGTGGGTTTGGGTTAAACCGGGAGAAAATTCGCGGGCGATGCCAAAATCAATCAGCACGACCTGATTAGTTCCCTGTCGTAAAATAATATTCTGGGGTTTAACGTCTCGATGTAATAAATTATTGCGATGGACAACTTTCAGGGCTTCAGCAATCTGCCGGATGTAATGCAGGGCAGTCGCTTCAGGGATAGGAGGGTCGGAAGCGGCGATCGTATCCAGGGTTTGCCCCGGCACATATTCCATCACAATGAAGGGGAGATGATCTTCAATAAAAAAGTCAATCACCCGCACAATGTTGGGATGGGTACAGAGTGCCAGTCGTTTAGCTTCCGCCTGAAACTGTTGCTGTGACTGAGCAAAGTTGGGATCTTGACGGAGCGATTCATCCAAGGTTTTGACCACCACCGTTTGTCCTAGCGACAACAAGGTCGCTTTATAGGTGATGCCAAATCCGCCTCGTCCCAATTCGCGATCGAGGACGTAGCGCTGATTCTGAAAGTATCGACCAACCAGGGTTCCCATAAGATGTTAGAGGCAGACGACGAGCTGAATCACGGTTCACCTTATATCCACGGCATCATGACTATGACGTAAAATGCCCCATTCTAGATCCAATGGTTTCAGGTGAAACCTAGCTATTCTAACTAAGCATGATAATCTCTGCCTGCCCACGATCGCGGCTCAAGGGTCATTCAATGGTAGCCAGCCGCTTGCAACGCAAATAGCTCGGCATACAGTCCATCAGCTTGCAGGAGTTGCTCATGGCTGCCCTGCTCAACGATCTCCCCATGCACCAGCACCATAATCTGATCCGCCATCCGTACCGTTGAAAACCGATGGGAAATCAAAATTGCCATTTGGTTTTGAGTCATGCGGCGAAAGTGATGAAAAATTTGGGCTTCAGCCGCCGCATCCATCGCTGAGGTCGGTTCATCCAGCACCAGAATATCTGCCTGGGTTCGCATAAAGGCGCGGGCAAGGGCAATCTTCTGCCACTGACCACCAGAGAGTTCTCGTCCCCCTTTAAACCAGCGACCTAACCGGGTGTAATAGGTTTCCGGTAGCGTGGCAATAAAATCATGGGCGGTGCCTTTTTCTGCCGCGATCGCCCAACGGTGATCATCCAAGATCGCTTCAACGTCGCCTGCCCCAATGTTTTCGCCGATTGTAAACTGGTAGCGCACGAAGTTCTGAAAAATCACGCCAATCCGGCGATGCAAGACCTGAAGATCCCAATCTTGCAAATCTACTCCATCTAACAAGATGCGTCCTGAGTCGGGAGCATAGAGCCGCGTTAACAGTTTAATTAACGTGGTTTTACCAGAACCATTTTCACCGACGATCGCCAGTTTTTCTCCCGGTTTCAGATGGAACGAGACGTGCTGTAAGGCAGGACGATCGTTGCCGGGATAGCGAAACGTCACCTGTTCAAACCGTAGACCATCACCAGGATGAATCCCTTGTCTGACTGCACCTCTGGATAAAGGAATTTCCTGGTCGAGAAAATCATACAGGTTAGATAAATAAAGGCTATCCTCATACATGCCCCCAATTCCACTCAGGATATTCGAGAAACTGGATTGTCCCTGACGAAATACCGTGAGATACATGGTCAAGTCACCGAGGGAAATCCGCCGAACGATCGCCTCTAAAATAATCCAGATATAAACGCTGTAGAAGGCGGCGGTACTGATTAACCCCAGCCCATAGCTCCAGATGCCACGCCGAATGGTTAAATTGCGGTCTTCCCGATAGAGGCGATCGAAAATTGCCTGATACCGTCTGAGCAACATTGCCCCCAACTGATACAGTTTCACTTCCATAGCGGCAGTATCGTTGGACATCAGCCATTCCAAATAATTCTGTTCCCGTGATTCGGGAGTACGCCACTGAAATAAGCGAAACGCTTCCCCGGTAAACCGGGTTTCCGCCACAAATGCGGGAATGGCGGTCAGCATCAAAATTACGACGGCTAAAAACGAAAATTTCAGCAATAACCCGGCATAGGCGACGAGAGACACCGTATCCTGTACCAGCCCGAAGGTGCGAGATACCAGGCTGAGTGGACGACTGGAGGCTTCTCGCCGCGCTCGGGTCATCTTGTCATAAAATTCTGGGTCTTCAAAATGCTGCATTTCCAGGGTCAAGGCTTTTTCCAGAATCAGCAAATTGACCTTTTGCCCTAACAACATCCGCAGCAACGATTGACAGAGGGTAAACCCCTGCCGACATCCCGCCAGCAGTGCCACCAGTACCGCTTCGATGCCCAGATACGTCAGCGCGATCGTCGGACTGCCAGGCTCCCCCGATTGCGCCGCGACCACGACCGCATCGACGATCAGCTTACCAACATAGGCGATCGCGGCAGGTAGCACACCCGCTATCAGGGTGAAGGAGGCAAGGGCGATCGTGAGCAGCCGATTGGTTGTCCAAACTAAATGAATGGCATGTCCGCAATAGCGGTAAAGTGATAAGGATTGCCGTATTGTTTGCCAGCGTTGCCGCAGATTAAACCACTTCCGATGCTTCATAGCTCTACCATAGCGATCAGCGTCGGTAAACCGCTACAGGGCAAGGTTAATTTCAATCTGGCAAGCGACCCATCCGCCAGCGATCGAGCACCACTAAACCGATTAACTCCGCACTTTCAGCACTTGATCTAATAGCTCTCTGGCGGGTTGAGCTTTAGCTAAGGCGGTTTGGTGATCTGTGTAAGCCCTAACTAACTTAAACAACCCTCCTACTCCGGTTTTGAGTTGTTCCAGTTCTTCGCCCGTGATCACTTCACCATCCAACATCCGCAGCAATAGGGGTTTAATGTCTCCGACTTCCTGCCGCACCTTTTGCAATTTTTCTACGGTACTCAGTAAAGTCTTTAACGCGTTTAAACTATCATCAATATCCTGGCTATCCGCTACAGGCTCCGATGTGTCTGCTACGTCTGCGATCGCGGCGGTTTCCTCTAACTCCGCTACGGTCGAAACCTCTTCCAAGGGCTGTTCTGCCACTGGTTCCGTTTTGCTCCCATTCCCTCGTGCCATGACCATATCCTCTAGCAAGCTATCCCAGTGTATCGTATCAACTCTAATCTGATTGATCAGAAACGATCGTCCCGATACCTGAGTTCAGCAGAGAGTAGGAAAGGTCACCCGATTTTCAAGACGTTAATATCCTGCCTTATTGCAGAGGATGGATGCAAAACTTCTATTGCCAGTGTCTGGCTGAAGCGGATTGGTGCTACCCACGCATGGCTCATGCCGCCATCCGGTTGGGATAGACCGAGTGCTTGAAATGATGATGTTCTGGTGCCATTCCAAAGAGACTGCTAATGAATGATGCCCCCTCACGACTAGGAATCAGATCATTGATAGCTTCTATACTCGATTGCAGTACACGACTGGCAACAGGACGAGATAGAGCGGCTTGGAATAGGTCTGCAAATACCTGATGGACTCTCGTAGTGGGATGGAACGGGTCAGAAAACGCGAAGCCATTGGGATTGAGGTTTGGATCAGATAGATGGCTGAATAGAGGGTCGATCGTATGCTCAAATCCAAACTTCCCATCAGCGATGGCTTCACTGAGTGAGAAGGTGTCTATCTGGATAATATCCACTTCTGGATTCACTTGCTTAAGTTTCCTCTCTAGAACCGTTAAAGTCGGTTGCAACAGTAAATCAAACCCAATGCTAAACAGTGTTGCCTCAGAAACAACATTGGCTCCGGCAGCATTATAACCAGCCGCAAAGGGAGTTAACCCTAGATTAGGCAGATTGGGAACGACGATAGTTTCTGCGCCGGTTCCGACTAGAGTTGTGACGGCCTTAGCAACATTCGCCACTCCAGCCACTATTGCATTGACAACTGAGGATAGTGAGGGAGTCGGAAACAGGGTGAGAAAATCTGTAGCGCCACCCCATACTACATAAAGTGCGTCTGGATCGGCCGGTTGATTGGCGGTGTTGAGATCTGCCACATAACCCGCAATTTGATCCAGCACTCCTGGTAGTTGTAACTCTTCAGGCAACGTAATGCCCAGATCGGCGGCCGTCGCTGGAACCACATTCGCATGTCCCGAGGTGGAGCCAATCACAGCTAAATTCTTCACTTGATCTTGTAAACCCACACGGGGAGCAAAATATTCGACCCAGAGGTTCCCTGGAACTTCTGGTTGCGTCAGATCTCCATTCGTCATTCGCCCAGCCTTGCCAATGGAGCCAGTTTGAGCGAAGGGTAGTGGTGGAAAAATAATGTCAAAGTTAGCGGCGACGCTGGACAAATTGCCAATATCGGACAGGCTATCCCCAAACACAATCAACTGACTAAAGGAACGATCGGTTAAAGTGTTGCCTGGATCGATCGTTGGACCTTTACCCAAGAGGAAGGAAGCTGACTTGAGCAATGACCACTGATCAACTGGGAAATGAGAAGCGTGATGGCAACCAAAGGCTGATGACTGTTGCCATTGAAACGAGAACGAATCATGTCGGGAAGATGGGACAAGCGTAGAGAGAGGGGAACTCATTCCCCTAGAAAAGTGCCTCACAGGTAATACCTCACGACGACAGAACTGATTGAGCGCGAGCACCCGGATCAGGACAGGACAAAGGTGAGATTTCGATGCAAATGTATCGAGCTAAGAGTACAACTAACTTGCCTCAGAATCATGTTCTGAGCAACGTCATCAAAAACCCTACTGTTCCAAGGGGTTTATTTTTCCTTCTTTGAACATATTTTGACATTTTAAAATAGCTATCTAATCAATCTGCAACGGAACTTAATGGCTTTTGCATACTGACATCCTGCCTGATTGGGACAATTAGCTCAATCAAAACTGCCAGGATAATCCCAGTTGCACACCTTGAGTCCGGAGATCTAAGCCATTCTCCCCGTCAAAGCGACCTTGTTTGACAAACTCAATTCGGTTGAACCGATACGCAAGGCGGAGGGCAAAACTACTCGAAAACTTCCAGTCCACTCCGGCATACAGATTATAGTATTGCTTGAGATTGCCGCCTCCCAGATTGGAGATGTCGCCTCTAAAGAAGAGGGCAAACTGATCACTCAGCATTAATCTGGCAGTTCCACCCAACATGGGGTTAACTTCACTACCACTGAATTCAAAGTCGGGTCCGCGAGCCAATTCCACACTTTGGAAAACGGACAGGTAGCGAAAACCTGCCAGGGCTTCCAAGGAAATGGCTGGATAGTAGTTGCTGGGGTTGGCAGGATCGGTAATGGTTCTGAGAGGGAGAGTTAAGAATCGATAACTGGCTCCCAGAGAGAAGGAAGATAGCGTATTTCTTGTATCGATCTGGAACCCCGGAATGGAGATGTCAAATCGATCTCTGAGGGTAAAGGTTCTGCCATCGCTACTGCCGCGAAACCCGGAATTGACATACAATCCTTCTGCAACGATGCCAAAGTTGCCGTTCCAGGCTTGAAACCGCCCCGATATGCCAAAGATATTGGTGATTCTGGCTGTGATATCAGAGAGTCTAGCATCTACATCTAAATTAATTCCCGCATCACCTAAAATGACCCCTGGACGATTGGGAAACAGCAGCCTTCTGCCTTTGCCAAAGAAAATATCACCTTTCACATCGAGGGGAAGAAACAGATAAGGCTCAAAATCAAAGCGCCAACCCGGTGGTGGCATCAGGGGATTGTTAACTGGTTTGACCTCTGATGAACTGTCAGCCGGGATCGTGGTTTCTGTTTGGGCAAGGGGTGCTTGAGCGCTGGTTTGAGGTGCATTTGCTCCGGACAAATCACTCGCTGTTTTGCTGATGGGTTGGGTTGTTGAAGTATCTTCAATCACAGGGATGGAAGAAGGGTCTGCTTCAATGCTCAGAAGTGGTTGAGTCAAAAGTGGTTGACTTGGAGGATTGAGATTTACGATCGCACCAGGAACTTCAGTCACCACAGGCAAGGCATCATCTGCTAGGGATGTAGGCGAGTTGAGTGGAACAGCTAGGGTTGATTCTGCTGGAGCTTCTGGGGTTGAGTTTTTGAAATCTGGTTCTGCGGCTTTGACCGTTGTGCTACACAGCACCATTACCAAGTTCAACAGGAATGTACTCAAGAGACTGAGTTGCAATATGTTGGGTTGCGATAACTGATGACGGCGCGATCGCAAACATTTTTGTACAACTTGAATCTTCATCTTAAAATCAACCTCACACTCATATAGTTTCAAACATTCTCGTTATTGTTCAATTGGTGTCACTTCAGGCTGCTTTCGATATTGAGTGATGAGAATGTAGACACTAACCAACAAAATCCAGAGGGGAAAGCCCAAGAACACCCAACCCACGCGATCGATTTGCCTGATTCTAAAAATCATGATGGCTGCCAGGAGATACCCCAAAAGCGACATCCACCGGGGAATGACTCGGGTGCGAATAAATAGACTACTGGTAGAAATCATGAAGACCCCCGCCATTTTAGTGGCATAGGTATACATCAGGTTGCGTGAAAGCGTCCAGGCGAGGTCGTAAATGCTTGATGCAATGATCAGGTTAGGCTGGTTGCCAGCCAAAATAATGATTGTCCCTGTTAATGCCGTAGCAATAAATAAAATCGCCAGGAAGAGCAACCCACTGCCAAAAAAGACAGTGGCAAAGAACTGGTCTTCTTGATCTCCTAGATGATCCCGCACCACCCCCATAAACCAGAGAAAGGCAATCCCGGCGAAGGGAACCAAACTGGATACCAAAAGTAGATTGTTTTGATTGGTAGCCAGCCACCCCATGCTTTCTCTGGGATGCTCAGGCAAAGAAATCAGCAGTAGCACGATCGAGGTGAAGATCAAAACGGCAAAGATAATCCCCGCGATCGCAGCCGCTTTTGGCGCTCTCAAACGAGCATAAATTTTCAATCGTTCTTGCGCCATAAACACTTCCCAGATCGTTGGAAACATCAACGGACAACTATAACTGCTGCTTTCCTTCCTTCTAATACGAGTTTATTCAATGCGTAATAGCCTAATTCGGTATCAAGATCATGTTTTGATCAATTGCCTGGACATTGACAAAACTTCAATAGAGTGAGTTCAAGCAAGATGCGATTTTGCATAACATCTTAAGGCGGCGCAGTTATCTCGATGCTTAAAAAAGCAATTTTTGAATATTCCGGCATCAAAAACCTCGGATGCGCATCCTCGATCGCCCTCCTCGCATAGCATGAATCGATCGATACCTCTACCTGCCATTTAGGCTTTCGGTTGATTGTGCGTTCATGAGCAAAAATTAGGAGAACGCACCCTGTTTAATTCGCATTTTCTATATTTTCTAAAGTTTCTACCAGTACCTTATCGCCTAGGTTAATTCGGATTAGCCCAAGTCGAGGATTTTCTAAATCAAGAATGACATACGTGATGGCAGATATGGTTACACAAAATGTGACCATATAGAGTAATGGTCTTCTTTGATTGGCGGACATAGTTTGACCAACCAAAAAAGCTGAAGCCAGGGCAAGCGTAAATAATAGAATGTAAACAATCATTGGGGGATGGGTGCGGGTTGCTTGCAGCCGTTCATTAGCAACATCAATCATGTCATTGGTGGAGCTTAGAACCAGGGTAATGACTCCAGGGTTTTTATCTACCAGAACAGCCGCATTGGCAATCTCCCAAATTTGACCTTGTAAGTTTAGACTTTGGCGGAAGTAAGAATGAGATAGCTGCCGATCTCTATAATACTCAAATACATTGATGCGAGATTGAACATACTCTCGGTAAAGTGGACGCAACTTATCTTGAGTATCCTTTGGTAGTAAGTCAAGCCTGAGGTAGGCAGTGCCAATGGCGTTTGCCTCTTGTAAAACCAGCTTGACTCGATGCTCATAGCGGGATAATGTTCCCGTAAAAGTGAATGCTAAAATTAAACCTAAAATACCAAAAACAGAACTCTCAACGGCACCCGATCCCTCAGTTTTACTGTTGGGATACTTTTTTAGTCTGCGCTTACCGAGCCTATAGCCAGTTTCAATGCTTCCAGCCATACCCAAACAGAGTAATGTTGTCGATAAGAGTGCTACAGCGATAAATTCCATAATTGTTCAAATGAAGTGTTGATGATTGTACATTTGAGGAAAGTAACAATTACAAACGGCTAGAAAATAGCCACTGATTACAGTTAATGTCAATGAAAAAACTCTGAGCAAGCAATGAACTAATCTTGATTGAACGCGATAGCACAAAGGCTTTCCAATCATCCTCTCAGCGATCGCTCTCTTTGCTTCAAGGTGTCTGATGGTAATTCGCCAAACATGGTTTTGTAGTCGCGACTGAAGTGACCTAGACTCTGGAAGCTAAAGCGGTTGGCAATTTCTGCGATCGCGGTTGTCTCGGGATCGGCCCGTTGCAGTTGAGTTCTGACTGCCTGCAACCGGAGGGTTTTCAGATAGGCCATTGGACTCGTCCCAAACACTTCCTGAAACCCGTAGTTCAGCGGTCGTTCACTGATGTGCAACGCTTTACAGAGTGACATCAAGGTGATCGGGGCTTCCAGATGCGATCGCATATACTCCTCAGCTTGCTTGACCAGATCAAATCGCCGGGGCGATCGCAACAATAAATCCAACGGGGGAACAGCAGTGGGAATGGACTCGATCAGTAAGGGAATGAAATCTTCCAGAACCGGGAGCGAGTGAGCCACACTGAAATACTCAGGATGATGGCGTGCTATATCATATAAATTTTTTAGATAACCTTGCACACCATCAATCATGTCTGGAATTGTGACAAAGTTAGTTTTGAAAAAGTGAGCATTCAAATCCCAGCGTTGCATCAGTTCGACCCAGAGGTGAAACACCTCCTCTGGAATTTGGGCGACACAGATGAGGCTATTGGCAGGCACGATCAGATTCACTTCCCGTGTAGGATCAAATCCAAATAGAGTGGTTTGGGGGATGGCGAGTTCGTGGGCAAAAAAGTCCTGCTGACCCGGTTGCAAAATAAAGCTAAATTCAAGACAGCCCTTGCCTTTGGCTCCAATCACATGTAATGGCGACGATATTTGAGTAAAGGAAAAGCTAATCTGTTTACTCTCAACCAACAGCAAATCACACTGCAAGGCTTTTAAGCTCAGTTGCCGGATCGTCGTCTGCCGTCGAGCATTCAAAGCCTGACTCAGTGCCTCGGAGTTGCGAAAACGGTACTGGAGGACGGAACTACCAGACATGATACGGCTCCTATTACGAGGTGTTTACAGAATTCCGTTTAAAGGGTTAAGAACAAAGCGCTGATACTCAAGCCAGAAGAGCGATTTTTGAATATTCTACGACAAAAACAGTATTAGATAATGCTAAATATTCTCAGCTTTTATTGGCTAATTCATTAATTCCTTCCAACTCCACTGGAGACAAGCAGTTATGACAATGGGCAAGAAACCAAATATTTTGGTTCTTTGGGGTGATGATATTGGTTGGTGGAATATCAGCTATAACAGCCGGGGGCAGATGGGCTACCGCACTCCCAACATCGATCGCGTCGCCAATGAAGGAGTTGCTTTTACTGACTACTACGGGCAACAAAGCTGTACGGCTGGTCGTGCCGCCTTTATTACCGGACAGAATCCCATCCGGACAGGCTTAACTAAGGTAGGGATGCCAGGAGCCGATCTCGGTTTACGCAAGGAAGATCCGACGATCGCGGAATTGCTCAAACCTCTGGGCTATGCAACCGGACAGTTTGGCAAGAATCACCTGGGCGACAGGGACGAATTTCTACCCACCATGCATGGCTTTGATGAGTTCTTTGGCAATCTTTACCACCTCAATGCCGAGGAAGAACCGGAAGACCCGGATTACCCTAAAGATCCTGCCTTCAAACAACGGTTTGGGCCGCGTGGAGTGATTCACAGTTGGGCAGATGGCAAGAGCGGACAGAAGGTAGAAGATACGGGGCCGCTGACCAAGAAACGCATGGAAACCATTGATGAAGAGGTGACTGAACACGCCCTCCGCTTCATTGACCAGTGCCATCGGGACGATCAGCCGTTCTTTATGTGGTACAACACTACCGCCATGCACTTTCGGACTCACTGCCCTGACAAACACAAAGGTAAGAGCGGTCAGGGTGATTACAACGATGTCATGGTGGCGCATGATGAACTGATTGGCAAAATGCTCGACAAGCTAGATGAATTGGGCATGGCGGAAGACACGATCGTCATGTACTCCACTGATAATGGGGTTCACTACAACACCTGGCCCGATGCCGGGATTACCCCCTTCCGCAGTGAAAAGAACACCAACTGGGAAGGGGGTTGGCGAGTTCCAGCGTTTGTCCGTTGGCCGGCGAAGTTTCCCGCCGGGACAGTAATCAACGGCATTGTTTCCCACCAGGATTGGCTACCGACCCTCTTAGCTGCCGCCGGGGAACCGAATATCAAAGAAAAGCTACTGAACGGATACACGATCGGCGATCGCACGTACAAAGTCCACATTGACGGCTTTAACCTGCTGCCCTATTTCACAGGTGAAGTCAAGGAAAGCCCCCGCAACGCCATTTTTTACTTCAGTGACGATGGTGAACTGATCGCGATCCGACATGGGGATTGGAAGCTGGTCTTGATGGAGCAGCGGGCAAAGCAACTGCAATGTTGGTTTGAGCCATTTGTGCCATTGCGGGCACCCAAGATGTTCCATCTACGCCGCGATCCGTTTGAACGGGCAGATGAGAATTCCAATACCTATTGGGACTGGCTGATTTCCCATGCCTATCTGATGTACGGTATGCAGGGACTGGTGGCGCAACAAATTGAGGCGTTTTTGCAGTTTCCTCCCCGCCAGAAGCCAGCCTCCTTCAACCTGGATGCAGTGATGCGTCAGTTAGAGGATGCCGCCAGTAGCCGCAACCACTGATTAAGGCAATAGGGAGTAGGAGTAGACAGTAGGAATCTCAACTCTAGACATTAATCACCCTTACCCCTGTCTCTTATACACATCT
>NZ_JBLZFZ010000052.1:0-47782 GCF_050753385.1 Pantanalinema rosaneae CENA516 | reverse complement strand
GGGTCATCGCCGCCCCTCACCAAGGAATTGCCCCCTCACTCAAAGGCGCGATCGCGGCGACAACCGCTCCCTATTTGGGTTGGGTCGATAGCGATGATGTGTTAGCACCCACCGCTTTGGCAGAAACCGCTGCCATCCTAGACGCTCATCCGAATGTGGGGATGGTCTACACCAACCACTTGATCATTGACGAACAGGGGAACGATAAGGGGTTAGGCAGACTTTGCCGCATTCCCTATAGCCCAGACCGCTTGTTGGTCGAATTCATGACCTTCCACTTCCGGCTGATCCGTCGCCGGGTTTACGACCAGGTAGGCGGCATTGACCCCAGCTTCAGTACCTCCGAAGACTATGACCTATGCCTCAAGCTCTCGGAAGTCACCGACATTTATCATCTGCCCAAACCCCTTTATTTCTATCGTCGCCATACCGATAACGCCACCAACCGTCAGCTCGACGTGATCCACTCCAGCCAGCAAGCCATTAGCAATGCGCTACAACGTCGGGGCTTGGATCAGCATTACACTTTGCGCGTCACGGCAACCTATACCTTGCGTCCGAAACCCAATGTGCCGGATCGTCCTATCCCGCCCATCCAATCGCTGGAACCCATTTCGCTCAGCCCCCTGGTTTCGATTATCATCCCTGCCTATAACGCCGCCCCTCGCCTTGTCCCCTGCCTACAAAGCTGTATCCGGCAAACCTATCCCAACCTGGAAATTCTATTGGTCGATAACGGCTCGACCGATGAGACGGTGGCGATCGCCGAGCGGATCGCGGCTGAGTCCAGTCGTTCCATCCAAATTCTGTATTGTCCCCAACCGGGAGCCAACCATGCCCGTAATCTGGGCTGTACCCAGGCTCAAGGTGACTATATTCAATGGCTGGATGCGGATGATGACCTTGCCCTAGACAAGCTAGAACGCCAAGTCATTGCCCTGATCCAACATCCTGAAGCCGACCTAGCCTATGGCGACTGGGATTGGTGCTTTTGGGAACAGCGGCAATTGATCGCTCAGTTACGCTTTGCCGATCGTGCCTATGACGACTTGCCCCTACAACTCTTGCTCGATAACTGGCGACCACCTCACGCTTATCTGCTCCGTCGTCGAGCTGCACTCCGCTTACACCACCTGCAAGCCTGGAATCCTGAAACGGGTGTGTACATGGATCGGGAATACTTTACGATCGCGGCTTTGTTAGGGCTACGGTTCTTGCATGTCCCCGATAGCCTGGTTCGCTATCACCGCTGGTCTACGAGCCAGGTGAGCCGCCGTGCCACGTATCCGGAACGGATTCAGCATCGCCACCGGATCTTTCGGCGGTTTCAAGACATTGCCCATTTATGCCAGGGCGATCAACTCACCCCAGCCCATCAATTCTTGTTGCAACAAAACTGGCAGTTGTGGCAACCCGCCTTCACCCTAGAACGTTTGGATGGTCAAGCGTTTGCCCTGCACCACCGCGATCGTCCAGAGTCACTCCCCCTGACATGGCAGGAAGCAAACATCGCTCGTGCCCTGTTGCACGTTTCTGCCCCTCGTGCGCTTGAAGATCATACCCGTAAGGTGATCCAACAGCTATGGTTAGAGATTCTGGCAGAACTGAGCCAGGGCAATTCAGCGTTGGACTATAGCCTGATTGCGGATAAACTGGCTTGGCGCATCGGTAGTGCCCCTGCCCCTGATCCAGCCCGATCGCATGAGATGCCACCCGATGCCACCCGATCGCACCTCCACCCCTTGTTGCAAGACGTGCCCCTCTTCACCCCCCTGTTTGCGGAAGAACGATTTGTGGTGCAGCAATTTCTGGAGCGCTTACGAAATCAGGGCTGGCTCAAGCAGGGTGGATAAACCACCCTGCCATATCCGGTTAATTTCAAGCTGATTGAGGAGATTGATATTTCTTAACGACCCGATCGCGCAATTGCGCCTGAATACTCCGAGCTGCATCCTCAATTTCCTCCTGTGATAACACAGTTCCCAGGCGATCGTGCAATAACTCCACCAGCTTCTCATGGTCTACATAGCTGTTCGCACTAGCCAGAAACTTACCTAAGCCAGCACCCCAGTCAAACCCAGCACCAATATCGCATCCCGCCGCTGCCTCTAGCTGGGCAAACTCTCGCGCTGCTTCTGCGGTAATTTTGAATTCCATAGTTTCCTCCAAGCGGTTTGCAAAGGTAGACAGTCCAGCTTATAGATCCAACTCATCCAACAACGAGGGGCGACGGCGATACCACTCAAAATACGTTAAATCCTCCTTCGTTTCATCCCTACCACAGTCAATCATGCCCATCTTCTGATAGAAACCCTCCGAGCCGGGTAGGGCATGTAGCCCCACTAACCCGTCATAGCCTAGTTCTTCACTGCGAAATCGAGCGAATTGCAGCAACGCACTCCCGATCGCACGAAACTCGACCGGAGTTTGCAAACTCGGACGGTTCCAGGGAGCCGATGCCAAAGAATGCACATAGACCAGCCGCCGATGTGGTTCAAACTGCGATCGATGTCCCTGAGTGGCAATCAGCATCAACCCCTGTGTAATCTGCTCATACTCAATGGCGTACCCTTCATAGTTGGCACTCGACAGATAGGCACGGTGCTTCAATTCCCAGTCCCAGAAGTTATCCTCCTGCTGCGATCGCCGCAATCGCCCTTTCCAAAACACCTCAAAATCATCCAAATGTTTCTCACCCATCGTGACCAACAGGGCTGTAACAGTTTGCTCATCCCGCTCTCGAACAATCGGAACTTCATACCGAACTGGCACATTTCACCTCACATCAGTCAGCCTTACAGGATGATCTTCCATGATCCATTCCAAAGATTCATTTTAGTACAAAAATACTATTACGTTGTGCCATCTATCACCCCTTCCTGCCTAACTAAAAAGCCCCAATCCTGCCGATTTCGGCACAGTTCCTCCACTTCTGCTTGCCAACCATTCATCCACCAATGCTGAAGCCTTTCTAGAACATAAGCTCGTTGGCGTACCTTGTCTGCTAGAGACTGCCCGATCGCTAACGCCCGATCGCAGAACTTCTCAATCAGTCCGCGATCGCCCCCAGGAGTAGCCACCTGTGGAAAACTCTTTGCTGTGACAGTTGAATTTGATAGTTCCTTATCTGGCAAGGATTTCGAGGCATTCAGACCCTGATCGACTGTGACAATTTCAGTCAACGAGTCGCGGGGGGGGGCTTCGCCTGGAAGAGAAGAAATAAAATTAGAAAAGTCGGATTCAGAACAGCAACCCTTCATATTTCCCTGGCAGGTGTAAAATTTCCCATCCTGCATCGGTTCTGGCGGTTCCGGTGGTTCTGCAAATTTAGCTTCTAAACTGGCTGTAATTGGCTCTGAGTCAGCGATTTTACACAGTTCTATAATCGGCTCAACGGAGGCAAGGGCTAATAGGGGGTCTAACCCCTCAGTCATTAACTTGGGATGCCATAACTCTTGATAGCGATATAAAGTTTTCGTACTAATGCCTTGATCCGCGATCGCGATCGCTCTAGCCGTGGCAGTCGCCGGAAGTTGACCAGCCGCTTCTAACTGGGCTACTGCCTCCCGAATCCGCTGTTGGGCATCTTCAGACCGTCTTCGGTTAATCGGGACGATGTTATTTTCCGCGTCCTCAGGCAACGTCCGCGATCGCAATGGAGTTTCCCCTAATGGCCAGTAGTACCCTTCAGCCGCCCGTGCCCAAACTGCCGTTCGCACTTGAATCTCATACTGATGACGACACCATTCGGCATATCCTGGTAGCGCGATCGCCGTCCGCAGCACATAGTCTGCCAGTTCCTCTCCCTGTAGACCCTTGAACACTACGCCATAACAGGCGATCGTTTTGAGTAAATGGTTCGTCTGACCGTACCCTGTCCAACCCTCTTCCATTTCGGTGCGTAAGTCCTGCACCCATTCCTCAATCACTGTGGACTGGCGGTGAGGTCTACCCCGACGGTTATTTTTTGCGGTGGCGATCGCCTGTCGTAATTCCGCTATATCCTGACCAATGGCGGCGGTATCCCACTGCTGAAAGAATCGTGCCAGATCTTGACTGGTCGGATTGCCATCATCGTCTAACAGGCAGGAGCCGGAGGCAGGTTGCAGTGGCAGGCGATGGGCGTTGTACTCCGTAAAGCTGCCAGGTTTGGCATAGGCTTTGCAGTTGGGGAAGATTTCTAACTTTCCTGGTGCGATCGTCAACCCTTGGGCTTGTAGACATTGTTTCAGGGCTGACGCTAACCCAAAGGTCGGCACCGTTTCCGGTAGGGGAATGTAGAGGTGTAGTCCTTCTGACCAACTGGAACGGATCAATAGGGTACGGTAGATGCCGATCGTTTCCAGGGCTAAGCGAATCTTGAGCAGTTCACCGGGGGTCTGTTGGGGATGGTACGGACTGCCGCGATCGAGATCAATCAAGGCATACCGGGTCTGATTACCAAACCGCACACCAACCAACTGAGCCGCATCTTGCCACACTTGCCACAACACACGGGGACGGAGCGGATATTGGGTAATGGTCTGCCAGTTGGGATCAAGTTCATTCACACCAACAATGGTTTGCCAGAAGTAGGGAAATAGTTCACACAAGCGCTGACCGAGCGGATCACGGGGCAATGGTTCCGGAAGGGAGGTTCGAGCGGAAGAGTTTGATACTTTTGGCGGATCAGGTCTGGCGGGGGCTTCTGTCATAGTGATGCGGTAAGGTGTATCCTGAAGCCACACAAGTTTGCATGGTCAGGGTATACTGGATTAACCAGAGACTTAGAAATGTTAAGTCATGGCTGATCATAACCGATCATCTTCAGTCATGAACAAAAATCTTATGCAGTTTTCCCAAGCTCTCGATCGCACTCTCAATGAATTTGGCATTAAAGCCAGATGGCTGTCCGACCGTTCTGGAGTCAGCCAACAGATGATCAGCGACTTTCGCAATGGCAAACAGCGGATTTACAGCGACTCTTTAGAGAAGATGCTATCGAGTTTGCCAGCCGAAGCCAGAGATTATTTTTTTCGGCAGTTAGGCTCATCCCCGGCGACGCTGGAAGCTCGGATTGCCGATATGAACAGTGATGAACTGTCACAACTGCTGCTAGCGATCGCGGATAAGCTTCAGACTAAAAAACAGGTGACTGCTAGAGAACTAGTGGGTGCGTAAGATCTCTATTATTTGGCAGGTTTGAGGTAATCTATCGTCACCTTAACCACAATGGCAAAAGCGACCAGCATGAGACTGGTACTCACATCGATCGCACTATTGGAACTAAGAACAGGTAAACGAAATACCTCAGCCGGAAGCTGGATTTGAATGGTTTGAGGAGATGGAGTTGGCACAGGAACTGTTGTTGAAACCATAATTGCACCTGACTAAACTTTAGTATCTTCACTATCTCAACTTATTGCTAGAGATCATGTCGGGACGTTGCCTGACTTTGGTTGGCATTGACTGAGAATCACCTAACAAGTGAGACCTTGCACCAATACCACATCCCGTTACAGCCTCTAGCTGGGCAAACTCAAGCCCTGCTACTTCAGTAATTTTGAATTCCATTTTTCCTTCCAGGCAGTTTGCAAAGGTAATTAGGAGAGTTTCAGCAGTTGGAGCGATCGCAGACTTCCAGACCAGCAATCCGAAAGCCCCATTCCTGGCGTAACAGTAATAGTTCTTCCACTACACTGTGCCAGCCTGCGGTCCAGAGGCTACGTAACTTATTGAGAGCAAACTCGCGATCGTGGTTCAGTAGCGCCTGGTCGATCGCCAGGGAAACCCGAATTGGATCAGGAGAGGGTTCGCGCTCAAGGCAATCAGAGGATTGAGGAGAACTGGAGAGATCGGAGAGATCGGAAGTAGTAGAGAACGCAGGATTAGTCAGCGGTTCTGTTTGAGGAGATGATCCTACCGAAGCTTGTTTTCCCCGCTGCCGTGCCTGTCGCTTAGCCTGATTAGCAGTAAATTTGCGCCGCAGTGCTGCCACCAAAAAACCACCAGGGTTATGGACTATCCCCTTCGCTTGCTGCTCTCGCAGGGCAGAAATGGCGTTTTCCACAGCCTGCACGACCTCCGGCGGCGTTAGTTTTTTTTGCAGATCGCCGATCGCCTTCTGAATTGTTTTGTTCGGAGTCACTCCAGCGATCTGAATCCGTTCCAGTAACTCCGCTGTACCAAACACCTCCTTGTCAATGGCTGTTTGAACAGGGTGGTGGGTGGGCGTGGAAACACCAGTTTGTTCTTTTAACAAAGTATTTTCTTTGTTTGGTACATGCCCATCGTTGAAACCCTGACTGAGAGCGGCTTCTAAATTTAATATTTGATTTTCTCTGACCAAACTGATCCCATTCTCGCTATTTGGATCAGTTTGGTGATAGTTGGATCGATCTGGCAAGATTTGGATCTCTTTGCCGAGAGAAAATTGAGGTAAAGGCTGAGAATCCTGGCTCGGTAACGGTTCTAAGCTTGGAGCCGCAGCAAACTGTTCAGCAGGTAGAACCGTTTTTAGCAACGGCTTCCGGTTCCGGGCTTTCCATTGTTCAATCTGAAACTCAAATAAGTGACAGTCAGCCAACCGTTGCGCGGCTCGTTCTACTGTCCGGTAGTCTACCTGGAGAATGGCCGCAATTTCTTTAGGAGAGGGCACGGCAATAAAGCGATCGCCGTAAGGATCAAGGCTAAACAGGTAGAGCCAGAGGTCGTATTGGGTACCTGTCAAATTGAGGGAACGGACATAGGTAATCAGTTCTACCGGAATCTGCACAAACCCCGATGATTTTGCTACAGTTGGCTGATTCGTTGTGGCGTATACTGTCATATTCTTTTGATTTAGGATAAGTCCCCGCCGTTTGGCGGGGCGTTTGTATTAGGCATTGAACGGTTTGATCAGTGCGGGGTAGAATAGAGTCATCCCGTTATCAATGGTGGTAATAAACTAGACAACGCTTTATCACTCCGGAGTATTTTACTCCATATCCTTATTATTAGTGATAAATTCTCATGAAATTTTGTGAAGCCGTTGATCAAACTTTTGTAGAGTTCAAGCTGACGAATCGGGAAATTGCCCAAAAGTCGGGGCTAACCGAGGCACAATTGAGCGAGTTCCGGCGTGGCAAACGGGAGATTCACACTGATCGCTTGGAACGGCTGATTGCGGCTCTACCAACGCAAGCTCAGCAATTTCTGTTCTTTAATTGCCTGCTACCGCAAATGGACGATCGCGCGATCGGAACCCTGCTCTATGCCATCAGCCTCAAAATGCGAGGCGCTGCACCTTCACTGGATTTAGAAAGGATCTCAGCGTAGAAAATTTATATCCCTTGTTTGGGTGCTTCAACGAAAAAAAAGTCTGATTTATCGTGTTTAACATTGGACTTTTACAAATTGAAGCGATATGGGTGCAGAAAATGGCCTCTGGGATGCGCTGCTATTGGCTAGCAAGCTGGTAGAGCATGAGACGTTGAATCAACTGTACGAGTTGATCGACGATCTACCGACTGAGATCAGAGCAGAATTAGCCCAGCGCTTATTAATGGGGTAAAGGTAGCGAAGCTGCAACGAAGTGCCACGCAACGGCTAGAACTTAATAACAGTAAGGATTCCAGAAAAATTTTCTACTTTTTAATCCAACCAGAAGTCCTTGAAGCGACCTGGTGCTAATTCGGTATAGCGCACGGTGTGCTGGATGTTTTTGTGCCCCAGATAAGCTTGAATCGCTCTGGTATCGTGTCCTTTGGACGCGAGGTAGAAACCACAAGCATGACGCAACATATGCGGATGAACTGGAAAGGGAATCCCTGCTCGTTGCCCAGCCCGTTCAATAATGCCTCTGGCAGTGTCTGCTGCCATGGCGGCTCCTCGTTCCGAAACGAATAAATAAGGGGAATCTGGATAGTCTCGTTGCAATTGCCGCAGAGATCGCAACTCAGGTCCTCGGAGGGGATGAACAGAACTAACTCCTTGCTTCAAACGGTTGATGTAGATCGTGCCACCGTTGAAGTCTACTTGTTCCCAGCGCAGCGCCACCAATTCAGAAACCCGCAAGCCATGACGATAAGCAATCAAGATCAAGGTTGCATCTCGATGACCATGTCGTCCCACCGTTCTGGCAGCTTTGAGCATTGCCTCAACTTCCCGAGGCAGCAAATGTTCACGGGTTCGCAATTGGCAATTAGGCGTTTTAGGGGGTGGAGCAGTTGGCATGATCAAAACTTGCCCGAAAATGATGGACGGACACCTGTAAACGAAACGGCTGAACTCCCACTTCCTCCTGAATCAGTTTCGCAAACTTGCCCATAAACAAGCGAAAGTTGGTAAGTTTATTTACTTTTCCAAGATTGAGCGAATCTGCCGATACACTATCGCCTGAATCAATCGTGTGAGGGGTATCGACGATGAAGCGGCAGTGGACACCGGAAGAGTTGGTTGAACAATTCACGCTACTGCCGGATGAAATGGCATTGCTGGAGCCGAAAGTGGGGGCAAACCAATTGGGGTTTGCCGTGTGGCTTAAATTCTTTCAACATGAAGCTCGTTTTCCTCACAGTCGTCAAGAGATTCCGAAAGCAGCCGTTTCCTACCTGGCAGCCCAACTCGACCTCTCGCCTAGACTGCTACAAGACTACAACCATCAAGGACGCAGCGGCGCTCGTCATCGCATTGAAATTCGAGAATTCTTCGGATTTCAAGAGTCCACCTTGAAAGATGCCGAAGCCATGAAAGATTGGTTGTCTCAACAGGTTCTGGTCTATGACCGACAAGAATCACACCTTGAGGCTACTGTGTACCAACGTTTTCGAGAACTGAAACTGGAGCCTCCTAGTCCCAAACAGGTGAAGCGGTTGATTGGTTCTGCGATTCGTACAACCGAAGCCAGCTTTTGTGATCGTCTGCTGCAACAACTGTCGGCTGACACCCGAAGCAAGATGGATGACTTGTTAAAGACAGAGGTGAGTGAGCCTGAGGAGGAGGCGATCCAGTTCAAACAGTCCATGTTCAGTTTTCTCAAGAGCGATCCAGGACGGGTCGGGCTGGAAAGTCTGTTCAAGGAAACTGACAAGCTGAACCACATTCGCCAATTGGGTATGCCTGCGAATTTGTTTGACGCGACTCCACCCAAAGTGCTTGGGCATTACCGTCGTCGCGCTGCTGCCGAAACTCCCCGCGATCTCAGACGGCATCCAAAGGCGATTCGCTATGCCCTGATTGCCGCTTTCTGCTGGCAACGCAGTCAGGAGATTAGTGACAACCTGGTGGAATTGTTAGTGCAGATTGTGCATCGCATTGGCATTAATGCAGAACGGCGGGTAGACAAACAGTTGCTCGAAGACTTCAAGCGGATCGATAACAAACCCCATTTGCTCTATCAGATCGCCACTGCCACACTGGAGCATCCAGAGGAAATCGTCAAAGAGGTTGTTTATCCGATTGCCACTCCGACAACCCTCAAAGCAGTTGTTCAGGAATATCATGCCAGTACAACCTATGACCAGAAGGTGTACACGGTGATGCGATCTTCCTATCTACATCATTACCGACGCATGGTACCCAAAATTTTAGAAACATTGGAGTTTCGTTCTAACAATGAAGTACACCGTCCCGTTGTTCAAGCGCTAGAACTGCTCAAGAAATATCAAGATAGCAATCAGCGTTACTATGCCAGTGAAGAACAACTTTACGTCAAAGGAGTACTCAAAAGTGGTTGGCGCAATCTGTGCAAAATCGCACAAAGTTCGGCAGGTGATTCTCACTGAACTTCGGCGGGTGATTCTCACAAACCTCGGCACCCCATTCCCAACGAACTTCGGCAGGTAATTCTCACAAACTTCGGCACCCCCTTTACACTCGCTGTCAACGACAAGCGGAGGTAGCGGGGATATGAAACGGAAGCAACAAGGAGGATTACTGCCTGTGGCAAAATTTCGAGAGATCTTGCGACTTCACGATCTGGGCTATAGCCAGTGCCAGATCGCCCAAAGCTGTGCGGTGGCACGCTCAACCGTGCAAGATTACATTCGTCGCGCCACTGCCAAGAACCTGAGTTATACCGAGTTGACCCAGTTGAGTGACAGTGAGGCGCAAGCGGCGCTGGGCAAAGGAAGACAGAACCCCGAACAGCGGGCGGAACCGATTGACTTTAGTGCGGTAGATGCCCAATTACAGCATAAAGGCGTGACGCTAGCTCTGCTGTGGCAGGAGGGACTGGACAAAGGACAATGGAACTGTAGCTACGCCACTTTTTGCCGCTGGTACAACCAGTGGCGGGTGCGGCACCAGTTGTCGATGCGGCAGGTGTACAAGGGAGGTGACAAGCTATTTGTGGACTACTGCGGGCTGACGGTGCCCATGCAGGACAAGGAAACCGGACAAGTGATGGCAGCCCAAATCTTTGTCGCCTGTTTGGGAGCGAGCAACTACACCTACGCCGAAGCTACACCTACGCAGGAATTACCGCACTGGATTGGGTCGCACCAGCGGGCACTAGCGTTTTTCGGTGGTGTGCCGCAGTGCATTGTGCCGGATAACCTCAAGTCCGGGGTCACCGACCCTTGTCGGTATGAACCGGGCATTAATCCGAGTTACCAGGAGTTCGCCGAGCACTATGGGGTCGCCATTATTCCGGCTCGACCGTACAAACCGCGTGACAAAGCCAAGGTCGAAAAGGCAGTGCAGGAGGTAGAACGACAAGTGCTGGCACCGTTGCGGCACGAGCAATTCAGCACACTGAGCGACCTTAATGCTGCTATTGCCCAGAGGCTGAAGGCGTTAAATGAGCGGACGATGCCCGGTTATGGGGTGTCGCGACGGGTATTGTTTGAGCAAGTAGACCAACCTGCCCTCTCTCCTTTACCGGTTCAACCCTTCACGTTTGCCCACTGGAAGACAGCGAAGGTCAACCTGGACTATCACATTGAGGTCGAAAAGCACTATTACTCCGTCCCCTATTGGTTTGTGCAGCACGAAGTGCGAGTCAAGGTGTCTGAGCAAATGGTCGAAATCTTTCACGATGGCAAGCGGATTGCTGCCCACGAACGCTGCCGCCTGCCCCATCGCCACACGACGCTACCCGACCATATGCCGCCTGAACATTGGGCCTACAAACGCCAGTCGAAAGAACGCTTTTTAGCCTGGGCGCAACAGGTCGGACGCCACACGACAAGCCAGGTGGAGGCAATGTTTGAACGCAAAGACCATGAAGAGCAGGCGTTTCGTACCGTGCGAGGTTTGCAGTCTCTAGCAACGCAGTATGGCACGGCGCGGCTGGAAGCGGCTTGTCATCGGGCGAATGTGTTTGGCATTGTCAGTTTGCGTCGCATCCGCTCCATGCTGCAAACCCAGTTGGACAAAGAACCCTTGGCGGATGACAATCCAGTCGTTCCGGTTGTTGAACATGCAAACGTCCGGGGTGCTCAGTACTATTCCTAACTATTTCTCATTGGATCAATTCTCATGATGAATCCGTCTACGATTGAACAACTCAAAGCCTTGCGCCTGGTCGGGATGCTCGAAGCCTGGAGTGAGCAACAGACCAGCAGCACTTATCACGATCTCAGTTTCGATGAACGACTAGCACTGTTGGTGGAACGTGAGCACTGGCGACGTGCCCAGCAACGGTTGCAACGCCGCATCAAGCAAGCTCAACTGACGACCACTGCCAGTTTGAATGACATTGACTTTAACGTCGCTCGTGGCTTGAGCAAGGTGAAGTTTCTGGAGTTGGCACAGGGACAATGGTTACACCAACACCTTCAATTGATCCTTGTCGGACCCACAGGTGTGGGCAAAACCTTCCTGGCTTCGGTGTTGGCAGACGCCTTCTGTCAGCAGGGACACAGTGTGCGCTACTTCAGAACCGCAGACCTCTTGTTGGAATTAAAACTTGCCAAAGCAGATGGATCATTGCCTAAGTGGAAACGACAATTAGCCACCTTCAACCTGCTCATCCTCGATGACTGGTTGCGCGATCCTCTCTCCCAGGAACAGGCACGCGATCTACTCGATCTGTTGGACGAACGCTATCGCAAAGCGGCTTGTTTGTTTGCGACCCAACTCCCCGTTTCTCAGTGGCATCAACAAATCCAAGACCCCACCCTGGCTGATGCTATGCTCGACCGCATTGTTCACGATGCGCTGAGACTGTCTCTCAAAGGAGAGTCGATGCGAAAGTTAACCAGTTCGGTTCAACCCGATACGGCTGAATATGCCATCGCCTAATTCAGCCAGAGAGGGATCATGTTATCGTTTGGAGCAAAGGTGATCTCACATGCGATCTGATCTACAACAAATTGACCGGCCGAAGCAGACGAAATTAACCCTGCCGAAGTTGGGTGAGAATCCAGTGCCGAAGTCACTGAGTTGACCCTGCCGAAGTGATGAGAATATGCAATCTGATGGTGGAAACCGATAGTGAAGGCAAAGAGCGCATCAATCGCGTCAATTACGAAATCTGCGTATTGCAAGCATTACGTGACAAACTGCGCTCAAAGGAGATTTGGGTGGTTGGGGCGAAGCGCTATGGTAATCCAGAATCTGATTTGCCCCAGGACTTTGACCAAAATCGAGAGGTGTACTATCAGGCACTCAAGCACCCCCTGGATGCGGAAGCCTTCATCACTCAACTGCAAGCGGAAATGACACAAGCGTTGACATTGCTGGATCAAGGACTACCCAAAAATTCAGCGGTGCGGATCATCAAACGTCAGGGAAACAATTGGATTTCAGTAACTCCCCTAGAGAAACAGGCAGAACCCTATAATATCCGCTACTTGAAAGGAGAAATCAACGGGCGTTGGACCATGACCAGTTTGCTCGATGTGCTCAAGGAAGCAGATCTGCGAGTCCACTTCACACAGCAATTCAAAACGACTGCCTCGCGAGAAATGCTCGACCCTCAAACAAGTCAACGACGGTTGCTGCTGTGCCTTTATGCCCTGGGCACCAATACCGGACTCAAACGGATTTGTGGCGGCAGGAAGCACGACCGCTACGATGATCTGCGTTACATCAAAAAGCATTTCATCAATAAAGAGGATCTGCGTCGTGCAATTGCTCAGGTTGTCAATGCGATCTTTGCCAGCCGCAGAGAAGCGATCTGGGGAGAGGGGACAACCACCTGTGCCTCAGATGCTAAAAAGTTTGGCTCCTGGGACCAGAATCTCATGACGGAGTGGCATATTCGCTACGGCGGGCGTGGGGTTATGATCTACTGGCATGTCGAGAAGAAGTCTGCCTGCATTTATTCGCAACTCAAGACCTGTTCGTCCTCAGAAGCGGCTGCCATGATTGAAGGGCTACTGCGACATTGCACGGACATGCCTGTGCAGAAGAACTTTGTGGACACCCACGGACAGAGTGAAGTTGCGTTTGCCTTTTGTCGTCTGCTGGGGTTCGAACTAATGCCCCGGATTCGTCGCATTGGAGCACAACGACTATCCCTACCACAATCTGGGCAGCGGCAGAACTATCCCAATTTGCAAGCCGTGTTGGCAAACAAGGCAATTGATTGGGACCGCATTCGACAGCAGTATGACCAGATGGTCAAGTATGCCACTGCCCTCCGGTTGGGAACCGCAGAAGCAGAAGCGATCCTGCGTCGATTTAACCGAGCAACTTCTCCCCTCCATCCGACCCATCTGGCCCTAATAGAACTGGGGAAAGCGATTCGGACGATTTTCTTGTGCCGCTATCTACACTCTGAAGAACTCCGCCACGAGGTGCATGAAGGGTTAAACGTGGTGGAGCAGTGGAATGGGGCAAACGGGTTCATCTTCTACGGCAAGAACAGCGAGATTGCCACCAATCGGCTGGATGAGCAGGAGCTATCAGTCCTGGCGTTGCATTTGTTGCAGATTTGTTTGGTCTACATCAACACCTTGATGATTCAGCAGGTACTAGCAGAACCAGGGTGGATGAAGCGGATGTCTCCAGAAGATTTGCGGGCATTGACTCCTTTGATCTGGGAGCACATCAATCCGTATGGCACCTTTGAGTTGGACATGAATCAGCGGCTAAAATTGGATGCGGCTTAGAAGTGAAAATTTTTCTAAAATGGTCTTCCAGCAAGGCTTCTAGCCGTCGCGTGGCACTTCGTTGCAGCTTCGCTACCTTTACCCCTTAATGTCTCTAGAGCCATCGACAGTCTTTGGGCATAAGCCACTGTCTAGTCCAATGCAGATGCGGCTGAACTTAATGGATCGGGAAGGGTTAGCATCAGTACTGTGTGCGATCGCAGATCGGATGGGCGGTATGCCCTAACGTTAGTTGCATCCAGATCAATCGCTCACTGCCCATTAACCCGCTTTACGCTGCATAGCCGTCATTGGCTGGCAATCTACAAAGCTGAGTGAGTCTGGGTCAAGGAAACTGGCGATCGCGATTTCAACCACCGCTTCAACTGGATAATCAATCTCTTCGGCATAGGTAATCAACGCCCGCCGGATCTTCTCTGGCAGCGTATCGAGCAAGGCATGAGCTGCCGCTGGGGATAAATGTTCCGTTTTCGCTTGCATGGAACTCTTCCAATAAATGACATGTAACACAGAGCAGTTGGGCGTTAAACCCGTTGTAGGCAATCTTCTAGGCAGGGGACAGCGATCAGAATTCACCCGTATAAGTGAATCTTGCAAGCGTTGCTGCATACCGTTAAGCATCCTCCCGCATACAGGGTTAAGAGCACAACAGCGCTGCTCCCCCACAACGCGAAATTAGAGGATTTTCACAATGAAACGGTTCTTTGCCCCCATACCCAAACTCAATACCCTGATGGCTGTTTGCGCCTTGAGCCTGACCAGCCTGGGACTCCCGATCGCTGCCATTGCCCAGGACTCGCTACAAACACCCGAAACCCCAGCACCCATAACGATCGCTCAGGACTCGTTACAGGCACCCGACACCCCAGCACCAATGACGATCGCCCAGGACTCGCTACAAACACCCGACGCCCCAGCACCAATGACGATCGCCCATAGCCGTCAAGGGATCTACGTCAACAACACCCAATGGTTGGTTGAATATGCCCACAATGGGCGCAATGGTGATTACCATTCCGTTCCCTGGGTATTTTCGGCAGACGGAACGGTGCGGGCAGGTCATCTGTGGCATGGGACTTGGAAAGCTAAGTCCAAAAACTCCATCCATGTCTCCATTACCATGCACGATCGTCATGCCACGACAGAGCACTTCACGGTGAAATTCACCAGTCCCGATCAGTTTACGGCGTACAAGAACGGACACGCCTATCGCTATGCGGTGCGCCAACATGCTCACCACTAAACGGGTGACGCTAAATTAACGTGCTTTGATTACTCCTGCGATCGTGTGTTTCCCCTGTTGTTTCCCACTCGTTATTTCCCTCAATCCCCAAACCCATGACATCATTTCGATGTAAATGTGAGTCTACAAAAATGTTATTTAGATGTTAGTAAGATACCTGACAGAGATCAGGCTGCTTCAGAATGGAGATTCATTCCTAAGGAATTGTCCGTCGGCATTTTTGGGGCTACCTGGTGGTGGCTGATTTTGATCTTTCGCCCTGTCTAACCCCGATCGCACCTACCAACAAACATCACTATGACATCACTTTAGGGTAAGAGTGATGTTATAGTTACTTCATTCAAATATCTGGAAGACATCCAGCCGATACCATTATGCTACTCGTATGTGGAGGGATTAAGGGTGGAGTCGGCAAAACAACCCTCGCCACCAACATGGCAATTCTGCGATCGCAGCAGGGGCGAGATGTGTTGTTAGTTGATGCCGATGATCAAGCCACCGCCTCTGACTTTACCGCTGTGCGCCACCAGACCTTAGCTGACCAGGGAGGGACAGGTTACACAGCCATCAAGTTACATGGAGCCGCTGTCCGTGCCGAACTGCTACGGATGAAGGATAAATATGAGGATGTCGTGATTGATGTGGGCGGACGAGACACGGCTGGACAACGAGCAGCGTTATCGATCGCGGATGTCTATGTCGTACCATTTCTCCCTGGCAGTTTCGATGTTTGGACACTGGAAACGGTGGCACAATTAGTCGAAGAAACCAGAGCCTTTAATGATCATTTCCTGGCTTACTGCTGCATCAATCGCGCCGATCCCCGAGGCAGCGATAATGCCGAAGCTGCCGCGATCGCCCTGGAGACTCCTAACCTGACCTACATCGATGCCCCCTTAGGCAATCGCAAAGCCTTTCGGACGGCTGCCGCTCAAGGGTTAGCCGTCACTGAGCTAAAATCCCGCGATCGAGATGATAAAGCGATCGCAGAGATTATGAGGTTATATAAATATCTTTTTAAGGTCGATATGACATCATAGTGATATTAGTTTGAGATTTTTCTAATATTGTTGTGAGGCTATCAAGAGGTAATTACGATGCCAGTTGTCCGGAAGCCTAAAAGCGTTGAGGAGTTTATCGAAAGTGGTGGCTCAGTCTCTCAGGTCCCTGTCCCAACTCCCCCACCCGCTAAAGCTCCAGCATCCGCAAAGGAAGAGGAGAAGGGGCTAAAACTCCGTTTACCTGTGAGCTTATTAGAACAAGTCGATGCCGCTGTTGCCAGTCGCCGCCCTGCCCCTAGTCGGCATCAGTGGATTCTTGAAGCGATCTATGAAAAGCTCGATCGGGAGCAAGACAACGATCAATCAGATATCTAACTGACATCCCAAAGAAATCTAATTCATATCCAAATGACATCACTTAGAGGTCTATAGGTCTTCAATCTCGACTTTGGTACACACCAATTGCAGCCGACAGTCTACGGCAGCGACTAGCCAGAGTGCCGTCTGTAAGTTGCAGCCCTCTACCTCAAAAATCCGGCGGATCTGGCGGTGGCGATTTTCGTAGGTCGCCTCAGTATCCCTATGAGATTGGGCAATTTTGACATATTCCTGAGCTAGTTTTTCCAGCCAACCTTTCTCTCCCCAGCGCTCGATCGCTCGGCGTTGAATCCAGTGAAGTGATTTGTGGCGGCGATCGTTAGGGAATTGATTGAACCTATAACTTAGTGTGATTTAGATGCCTAAACCAATTCAACTCTGGTTTAGCGACTGCTTAATTCTTTAAAAAGAGTAAATAGAGCAGGGAAGATTTGATTAGGAGAGATACTATGAACAACTAATTAATATCTGTCTTGGGAGGTAATTTGAGTAATTCCTGGGCTAACTCTATGCGAGTTAACGCTTTCCTGGCTACAGCTCTAATCGTTACCTCTCTAAGTATCCCCTCTCGCGCTCATGCGGATACTGTTGATGCTCGTTGTAGTGTGTATCCCAAAGGAGAGGATCGGGCTTCCTGGTATGGTGCTTGTAGCTTCTCCCAACGGCAAGGGGTGGTGGGAATTCAACTGCAAAATGGCAGGCGTTATGACCTGAAGCCAACTGGACGACCGAATCAGTATCGTGACCAAAATGGTCGTTCTGCTTATCGAGAAATGGACGGCGATCGGCAAATTTATCGTCTTGCTCATGAGTCCGTCTACGTCACATTTGATGCTGCTGCGGGTAATTCAGGTAGCCCAGATCACAGTGGTAGCGCTCAGCCTAGTGCGGGTACGCCTGTCTCTCGCTTACGAGATCTAGTCGGAGCCAGGGCAGGGCAGGCAGAAAATGCGGTGACCCAACGGGGCTACCAATTTGTGAAGAGTTCTGGTGAGGGAAATTCCGTTTACAGCTATTGGCTGGAAGGACGAACCAACTACTGTGTCACCATTCGCACTGAGCAAGGACGGTATCAGTCGATCGTTTACGCTGGTGGTCCATTTGATTGTCAAAACTGATGTCGTAGGGCGGAAGTAGACGGGTAGAGAGCAACTGCAAACTTACTTCCGGCAACATGCATCAGTCAGCTCTGGAACAAACTCTTCCATTTAAGTAAGGTGCAAAATCATGACTAATCAACGACCTACTGGTGTCACCGTTCTTGCTGTATTGCAATTTCTGGGCGGCATTTTAAGTCTGCTAGTTGGTGTATCTGGACTCTTCTTTGGAGGACTGCTGGTTGCAGCGGGAGGAGCTGGGCAAGCGGGAGAAGCTGCCACAATGGGTCCCATCCTAGTCGGTGCTAGCATTGCTGCGTTGATTAGTGGCATTATTGGCTTGATTGCAGGGTTTGGCCTGTTTACGCTGAAGGGCTGGGGTTGGACTCTGGCGATCATCTTCTCCGTTTTGAACATCCTGAACAACCTGGTTTCCGTTTTCCAGGGATCGAATGTGGCTGGGGCTATTATCGGTATCGTCATTTCGGGTCTGATCCTCTACTACCTGAATCAGTACAACGTGAAACGAGCATTTGGCAAAGCATAGGCATCCGATGAAACTTCAACTCACGTTGGTTACAGCACTGCTGCTAGGCTTGTCTGTGCTCAATTTACCCGTACAGGCAAACACCCCGATTACTCGTCCCCTTCAATTAGCACAAGACTATGGTCGCAGACCGCAAACGACCTACATGACCCCGCAAAACGCCACCGCGATCGCGGTGGACATTCGAGATGGCTCGTTCTACTTTGCAACGATTCTGCGACGCACCAACGGTAGCATTTACAGTGCAATTCAAAATGGGTATCGAGTTATCTACGATCGCAGCAATAGACAAGTTACGGTGATCGACAACCGCAATGGTGAGGAACTGTACAACTACTTCTTTACCGAAGCCTCCAGCCCCCCCAGCAATCGTCCTAACCCACCTGCGTCAGCACGAGGCGTTTCCACGTTGCGAGCCAGTAATCCCAATACGCGGATTAATGTGCGATCGCAACCTACAGTTTCCTCCAGTTCACCGCATTACGGGCTACCGGGCGATCGAGTCAGGGTGATGCAGTGCGTCCAGGATCAAGATAATCCGGGCAGTGGTTTGAATTGGTGCCGAGTGCAATTTGTCCAGTCTGGAGCAACAGGTTGGATTCGCAGTGATTTCATCATCTTTGCCGATGGTGGTGAGTAGAAATTGGGCTGCAAACTATGAAATCCATCTACCGCTTTTTGATTACCCTTTTGATGGCGATCGCTCTGACGGTGCTGCCTGTCCTGCCGCTGTGGAGCCAAACCAAACCTGCTGCTAATCTGGCGAAACCCGCTACCGTTGCAACCAGTGGCACTTACAACGTGATGCCCTGCGATCAGGTAAGCAAAGTTCCCGGTGAGAACAAGCAGGATGACCCGCTGACCCTGATTCTGGGTGATAGCCTGTTTGCTGCGGGAACTCAAGAAGGCAAGGACTACGAGTGTGGATACCTGACCGTACCGGAAGTCCACAGTCAGCCGCAGGGCAAGCAGATTCAGGTGGCCATTGCGATCGTCAAAAGTACCAACCCCCAGCCGAGTGAACCGCTGATTCTGTTCCAGGGCGGACCGGGTGGCTCCAGTCTGGACATCTTCCCCCGGTTGTTGTCATCCCCTGATGATCGGTCAGTACAAAAACTGCGGGCACAGCGGGATTTGATTGCCTTTGAGAAGCGGGGAAATCACTACTCCAAACCGCAATTAAACTGCCCGGAGTACAAGGAATCGGACTCCGAAGAAACACCAGAGGGCAATGCCAAGGAACTGGCGGGTCTAAAAGCCTGCCGCGATCGCCTGACGCGGGAAGGGGTGAATCTGGCTGCCTTTAACAGTGTGGAAAGTGCCCATGATGTGGCAGCTCTGGCGAAGGCATTGGGATACAAGCAGGTCAACCTCTATGGCGTGTCCTACGGAACGGAACTGGTGCAGAATGTAATGCGGCAACATCCTGACATCGTCCGCAGCGTGATTCTGGATGGGATTGTGCCCGTCGAACCCAGTCTTGAATCTCAATATGGTGTGATTCTGGATCGGCTGCTTACCCAAGTGGATGCCGCCTGTGCTGCCGATCCTGACTGTAACGCCCTCTATCCCGATGTTAAAGGCACCTTTATCGCCACCCACGATCGCCTGAAGCAAACGCCCGGGTCAGTCAAAATATTCAGCGCCAAGGGGCAAACCAAGACTCAAACGATCACAGCCGATGACTTTGCTTCTATCCTGTTTCAAATGGCCTACAGTAGCGGTGCGCCCTTTGTACTGCCTGCCCTGATTGACCAGGCACATGGGGGTAACTTTACCCTGGTGGCACCGTTTCTCTACGTGTCGATGCTGGAAGGCGGGGGGATCACCCAGGGAACTTACTATTCTGTGAAATGTGCTGAAGATGTTCCCTATGCCGGGGCTTTGGAGGTCAAAGGGTTGCCTGCCTTCGCTCAGGATTGGGGCAGCAAGCAGCTGAAATCAGAAGTTGATAAATGTAAAGTGTGGCATGTCCCTGCCCTTGACCCATCCGCCCGCAAACCCGTGATTAGTGATACTCCGGCATTACTGCTGAATGGTCACTTTGACCCGATTACACCACCAGTTTTTGGGCAATCGGTGGCGAAGGGCTTGAAAAATCACTTCTTTGTTGAGTTTCCTGCCAATGGGCATGGAGCGATCGGCACTCCCTGCGCTCACTCGATCATGGCGGAGTTCCTGGCAAATCCTCACCAAGCTCCAAACACCGCCTGTGTCAACGAGCAACAGGTGCAGTTTATTACTGAAAAAAATACCCTGATTGCGCCCGGAACCCGCTGGCTCGGACAATCGTTGTTCGATTTAAGCTGGCAGACGATTCTTCAGCGGGTGGTGCTGCTGGTGGTGTTGATTCTGTTTCCCGTTGTCTGGCTGGGGATGATGCTGGTGGCATGGCTCAGTCGCAGAAGGAGTAACACCCCCTCAGATCCGATTCCGGTTGGCGCACGCTGGGCACCCTGGCTGGGTGTGCTGCTGGCAGTTCTTGGTCTGGGCTGGATTCTGGTTCAGGTGTATGAAGTGGGCACAACACTGTTCTCCTTCGGATATGGCAACTATAGCTATGACCAGCTTTTGGTTGGGGTCGATCGCCACTATGCCTGGATCTATTTTCTTCCTATTGGTATTGCCCTGCTGTCGATCGGGATGCTGGTTTTTGCCATCCTGTCCTGGAAGCAAACCTATTGGGGTAAAGCTCGTCGCTTCTACTACTCCTTTACCGCAGGAGTGGCGATCGTCTACACCCTGTTCCTGGCAGCGGCAGGACAATTGACGGTGTTTTTGTAAAGTGCAATGGGTAGAGGATATGAACTCTTTAGTGATTAAACCCGAATTAAGAGAAGGGGCTATCTGCCGCCGCACAACACCGTTAGAAATTGTTAATGCTTCAAGTGCTGTGAGTTTGAACCTATAGTAACCAATGTCTATGCAACCTTCTGATTATTCATCGCCATTTACTCGGTTCCTGTTCGACTCCCCACTGCACACGAAGCGTGGTCGGATCGTGTTTGCTCTGATCACACTGAGCGTTTTGAGCTTAGCTGCTCACACCTGGATCGGCTGGCTCACACCGCTCAAAAGCGGCTTGATACTGCTATTCGGACTCTTCTTTGCGCTGCTCGGATCAACTCTGGGTCTCTTGCTTCTAACGTATCTCGACCGCCGCGAACCAGAACCCTGGGCAATTAGTTCTGGAGTCATGCTCGTTTCGACTACGATCGCGACTGCGGCTGCCGCCTTTTTCAACGGGCTCAGTCCTGTCCCGACCTTGACTGTCGGCCTGAACGAGGAATTCTGGAAAGTCTCTCCCCTCTTGCTGTTCGTGTTCTTCGCGCCTCGGGTGGTGTCGGGTGTACGCGATGGCATGATCTACGGAGCAATTGGTGGCTTTGGCTTCAACATTATGGAGACAGCCGTCTACATCTTGCGCAGCTCGTACCCGAAGCTGGGCCTGCTTGAAGGCACAACCATGCAACTCTCCCGCCTTGGCTGGTGGGGCATTGAAAATCACGTCATTTGGAGCGCTCTCGTCGGAGCGGGAATCGGCTATGCTGTGCAGAAGACTAAACCCTCCCGATTTCGACTTGCCGTACCGGTTGGAGCCTATCTGATGGCGGCTCTGACCCATACCCTGCAAGACATTGGTGTTAGTGCCATCCTGCTGGTCGCCATCACCTTGGGAATGGCGCAGATGTTCGGCCTTGACCCCAAGAACCCGGAGCAGGTCAGTCAATTCATGCCTACAATAATGGCACTGGAAGCACTCGCAATCAATGTTGTGATCCTGCCGATCCTGCTCTACGCACTTGTCCGGAGCGGTGACTGGGAACGGTCCGTAATTCGCCAGCAACTCGTCGGTGAACAGCCAACCGTGGTCACTCCCGAAGAACTCAAAGGGATCGAGTCGGAGCAGCGATTCGGTATCCGTCGCATTCCCGGGTACTCGAAGTCGGTTGGACGCGCGATCCGCAACGCGCAAAACAACCTTGCTTTCCACAAGCAATATCTCAAAAAGCGTGGTCGATCGAGCTACGAGGAGCCACTCGCGGATTACTTGCGGTCTGAGGTGACCAGGTTACGTACCCATATCGCTGCCTGAGCAGATTTACTCGCCGTCGTTTTAGGCGAGCTACTCATGTTTCATGAGTGCTACTACGGCCAGTAGGCATGGCAAATGCTACATTAAACCCCCTTTCAGGAGTAATTCGTTATGCAAGTTGAATTAATGTATCAACCCGCTTACACCATCGGTCGTGTGCACCTGACCGGGGGCGAGCAAGTCCGAGTCGAAGCTGCCTCAATGGTGGGCATGTCCAGTGGGATTAGTCTGCAAACCCAAGCGACGGGTGGTTTTCTCAAGTCTTTAGGACGAGCATTCCTGGGAGGAGAAAGCTTCTTCCAAAACGTTTACACCGCTCCAGCGCAAGGGGGTGAGGTGCTAGTGGCCCCTTCTTTGCCAGGAGACATGGCGGTGCTGCAAATTACTGAGCCCATGCTAGTGCAATCTGGGGCTTACGTCGCATCTGATTTAGGGGTCGAGATTGATTCCAAGTGGGGCGGTTCCCGGTCGTTCTTTGGCACGGGGGGTGGGCTGTTCATGCTGCGGGCACAGGGGAGCGGTCAGATCATTGTGTCATCCTACGGCGGCATCCACGAAATGACCTTGGCGGCTGGAGAGTCTTACACCATTGATACGGGGCATCTGGTTGCTCTCAGCGAGTCAATCCAGTTCAAGACGCGTTCCATTGGCGGCATCAAAACATTCATGTTCAGTGGGGAAGGCTTTGTGGCCGACCTGACGGGACCGGGCAAAATTCTGGTGCAAACGCGATCGCAGGATCAGTTCCTGTCCTGGCTGATCCCCCAACTGCCTCAACCCAGCAGTAGCAGCAGCTCATAATCGGGGAGATCGCCGCTCACTATTCGTTTCACCGATTGCGTTTCAGCGTTCTACACACGGGGAGGCAGTACCTGAATGGAATTGGAATACGAATTTACAACTCGTCAGGAAGACATCTTGTGGCGACTGGCCATGAAGATGCGTAATGTTGCGTACTTCTGGATGTTGTCGGGTATTGCCGGGTTAGGGGGTGGACTTTTCGACTTAATCCAAAAAACACCCGATCAGCATCAAGTTTTACTTCAGTCATTGAAGCTGATGAACGAGAGTGTTCAAGTTAATATGGGGGATTCCCTCAAATACATATTTACTATCTTGATTCTCTCACCTTACATGATTGTGATTGGGTTTACCTCACTCAGAGCTTCAATTGCTTTAAAGAAAGTTGTCATGCTGGAGGGTCAGGATATTACAAATCTGATGTCTGCCATCAAGCAAATCGATCGTAAATTCACGTTTCACTATTTTCTAATTGTTATTTTGATCCTGCTGATGTGGATTGAAGTTTTTTTGGGTTCATGAACCAGGTTGTATAGCGTGATTCAAATTCCCAGTACGGAAGCTGCCAAAAGTTTTACCGCGATCGCTAGAACCATCTCCAGCGATCGCGGCTCATCGACTCAAGTTTTAATCAATCAGGCACACACCGCAATCAGGTTATAGCTTGCCATCGGGCGATCGCTAACGGGCTGAAACAATTGGTGTGGTTGCGGAATGCCTCGCAGCGAAGAGGCGATACCCCAATCTGCCAATCCTGCCGCTTCTTCCACGATCGCGCCATCTTTGACTCGAATGTAGAGGATGAACGGATCGGCATCTGCCCAAGTCTGGCGATCGGGGAGGGAACCCTCGATCGTGCAAACAGCCACATGACAGGCGGTAATCTCACTGGGGGTACTGGGATAGTAGGATTCCACCGCTGCCACCACCCAACTGCCTTCCGGATACAATCGTTGTTCCCCCACAATCGGCGGACGATCGCTAACCTGAAAATCGTAGACCTCGAAGTTACTGGAGGGGTCTAGATCACGATCGTCCACATCCGGCGGATAGCTGCCGGGAGGGTAGACCAGGATGGATTGAATCAGGTGCATTACTCGTTCCTCCGATCGGGAATCAGGGTGGAATCAGGATGGTTACTCCATGCCCAACATTGCCAACGTTGGCTGTGGCGGGAATTGCGCTTAACTTGATCAACACTCATCCCATGCTGGCGGGCTAACTGCTGACAGTTCCGCATGGCTTCCTGGGCAGAGTTCCCCCAAACATAATCGATCATAGTTGAGGTGATCGGTTGGTCGGGGTCATCGATCCCGCGCACATTCCCAGGATACGCTCTCGGAGCGGTTCGAGTTGCCCCTTGAGGGTAGCCATTACCATTCGGAATTCCTGGTCTCACGCCTCCCGATCGCCTCACTTGATTTGGGGGGAGTTCCAGGCGATCGCCAGAATTGAGTTGCACGACATAGTACAGAGTTCCGGCAACAAGTACCGTTCCCAACACGGCACAGCCAACCCAGCCGACACCAGGAATGGCACAGGCCGCAGGAGCGGCAACCGCAGCAGGATTAGCATAGACCAGAGGCGGCGGTAAGGTTGTTGTTAATAATGTGACTGTCGCGATCGGTACGATCGCACGATGCAAAGATGTCATGATCAAAATACCTCGCTTGGGGTGAGCTGGGACGTTGGTTTGGTCGCCTGTCCCAGCTATGGATTATTGGTAGACATCTGAAACTTACGCATTCGGTAAGCGCCGATAAGCCACATCGATCGCTTGTCCCATAGAGGCACTGGGTAACTTGCCGGTTTGCAGCCGCCGGACTAACTTCGCCATCTTGCGGCGATCGCTGTCTTCAATGAACTCAGCCAGTTCTTCAATGTCGGCATCCTCTCGGGTTTCGATCGTTTGCTTAATCCGCGACAAATCACTATCACTGCGACGGGTCACTTTGCCCAATTCGCCCAGGGCTTCATCCTCTAACTGTTCCGCTTCTTCGCCCGGATCAAAGTTCTGGAATTTCTGGAAGTTACGGAATTGCTCGAACTCCTGAAAATGCCCGTCCTGGGGCAACGCCCGGATCTTACGCACATATTCCGTACCTTTCAGGCGGCGTTTCTCCCCCGTTTCTGTGAAGTAGAGCGAAGCTTTCTCACTGACATGCTTGGCACACAGCGTTAGCAGTTGAATGCCCCATTCTGGGAATGGTCCCGCACTGGGCAATAGAATCTCAAATGCCTGATAGGTGAATTCCACCCAGTTCTGCACCGTTTTATTTGAGACTCCCCAGGCATTGGCAAAGTCCTCGATCGCCGTTAAGCCCTCGCTGGGCTTGAGTTTTTGCACCATAAATTTGCTCCTTATGGAATTTCTACGAGTTCTGGAAGTTCCAGAATTTCCAGCAGCATACCGCAACTATTCCCTTATGGGAATAAGTGAACATGGGAATAGGTAAATAAGTTAATATTCCCGTGGCATCATTGCAGGATGGACACGATGAAAGTAGTTATTCCAGAAGAACTGAAACGCCGATTCAAAAAGGCGTGTATCGACTATGACTCCAATATGAGTGAGGTCGTGTGTGCGCTAGTCGAGGGTTGGCTAGCGGGCGAATTTGTCTTAGAGGACGATACGAGTTCGCCGGAAGCCTCCGCAGAGAAAGATTCAGACCGATAGATGCTGCTGCGATTCACGATCGCTGACCGTTCACAAGCGGTTCAGTTGACCGCGATCACTGACTTGAGCACCATAGTCATGTCGAGATCGAGCATGGTAATAACAAACTTTGACATTCCCCATTACCCACCGCACAATAGAAGTGTTCTCGCTCAACCAGAACTCCTATGAACGTCTCCCTGACTCCAGAACTTGAGCAGTTCGTTCGGCACAAGGTCGAAAGCGGTCGGTATCTGTCCGCCAGTGAAGTAATTCGTGAGGCATTGCGGTTACTGGAGGAACGCGATCGGCTTTATCAAGCCCGACTGGCAGATCTGCAAACAGAGATTACTTTAGGGGTTGAATCCGCCGATCGGGGGGAACTGTATGACGGGGAAGCCGTAGTGCAGGAACTGCTAAACCAAAACCAAAGGAACTAAGTCGATCGCTGCATGAGTCACCGCTACACACTTTCAGGAGTAGCCAGGGAAGATCTAATCCGGATAAACCGCTCCACCTTTGAGGATAATCCCCAGGCGGCTAACCGCTTTTTGCAAGACTTTAACCATAAATGCCAACTACTGGCACAGTTCCCAGAGATGGGTGTGAAGTGGAACGCTCTCCGTCCACCATTACGGAGTTTTCCTGTAGGCAAGCATTTGATTTTTTACCGTCCAGCCAAAGGTGGCATTGAAGTCGTGCGGGTCATTAGCGGCTATCAAGATCTAACGGCTATTTTTCCAGAATTGAGCGAGAGTGACGATCGAGAAGATCACAACAATAACTAGTCACAAGCTCTAGCACCTGAAAATGTGGCATCGGCAAACAAAGTAAATCAATTGACCGTCAAGGGTTTCAAGTTTTGCATACGCAAAATTCCAAAAACTCGACTAGCCAAAATTTCAAGTTTGCAGATTTTTGCTGAATTGCCAAGCTGATATGGTAAAACGGTGATCATTGAATGGGAAGCACCATGATCATCACCGTTGCTAGTTTTAAGGGAGGGGTAGGGAAAACCACGAGTGCGATTCACCTGGCGGCTTACCTGCAAGAGAAAGCCCCCACCTTATTAATTGATGGAGACCAGAATCGTTCTGCCAGTACCTGGGCTGAGGGCGGCAACCTGGGATTTAAGGTGGTTAGCGAAACCCAGGCTCCCAAATATATCCGCCAGTTTGAACATATTGTGATCGATACTCAGGCACGACCGGAGCAAAAGGATCTAGAAGCCTTAGCGGATGGCTGCGATTTACTGATTTTGCCCACCACGCCGAAAGCCTTGGACTTGGATGCCTTGCTGCGAACCGTCGATGTGCTGACGAAACTAGGAGCCAACTTCAAAGTTTTACTGACGATCGTGCCGCCCCTGCCCAGTCGATCGGGGGAAGAAGCCCGCAAGTTATTAGCAGAAGCCAACTTACCCGTTTTTAAGAGTGAGATTAAACGGTTAGTCGCCTTTGAACGCGCTCCGTTAGCCGGGGTCATCGTGCGGGACTATCCAGATGCCCGTTCGGAACAGGCTTGGGAAGGGTATGAAGCAGTGGGTCAGGAGATTTTACCGTGAGCAAGACTGAGAAACCATCTATGTTCAAGTCCCTATTGGACAAACGGAAGCAAGTAGACTTAGAACCAGAAACCGTCGAGACTGTAACCGAGGCAGACCCGATTGAGGTGGAACCAGCCGCGATCGAGATCCAGTCTGAGCCAGAGAAACGGAAACCGGGCAGACCACGGGGACGACGGAGCAACCCTGACTATACACAAATTAGTGCTTACATCCCGTTGGATTTATTACTGGATATTCAAGATGAACTGGCGAAAGAAAAGCGGCGGTTACGCAAACGATCGGCTATGACCGTCAGCGAATTAGCCGAAACTCTACTACGCGATTGGTTGAAACAGCGAAAATCCGAATAACTGAACTATCGAAATTTTGCATACGCAAAAACTTGATCATGGTAGTTCAAATGAAGGCAGGTGTCCGTTACAAGCGGCTACAACATGGATAGTCAGTTTATCAACGCTATTTGAAGCGGAAAATTTTATCCCCGAAAACCTAAAATTCTGAAATTTTGCATACGCATTAATCTAAGCGTACTGGTTTGTGATTGCTGACGATCGCTTGCCTCAAACATGGCTGTTAAACGTAGCAAGTTCTATCAAAATCAATTTGAAGTGGAAAATCTCATACCTGAAAATTTGGTCTTTCCAAGTTTTGCATACGCATTAATCCGAATACGCACTGATTCTGTCATGCTAATCGTCTGATTTGATTGAAGTCGGTAAATTACCCAGATTTACAACCCAACTCGCCGCTCTACTGCTGCCAATCGTCGCTTCAAGTCTAATAGTTCATCATGAGCAGGCATCAAGTAAGCCGTCAGAGCCGCGATCGTAATCTCCGATCGACTCGCACCGGAGGAGGAGGCATATTGTTGTAACTGTGCTTCCAGATCGGGCGGAATTCTCACACTCAGTAACGGATTACCTTTGCCAGACATAGTAACGGCTGATTACAAATGATGACATTTATAGGATAAGGGCGATGACACCCTCGCGATCGAGTGATGACAACGGGCGATGACAGTAGGTGATGACGGGGTGATGACAGAGGCCGCGATCGGTGATGACATCGCCCAAAGTTACCTCCAAAATCTTGCACTTCTGCTATCAATGCAATAGTGCAAGCGTATTACATCTCTCTGTAGTAATGTATTTGGCTTTGAGGGAACTGCTCTGGACTAAGCTTGGACTGAAACTCGTAAAAATTAGGCAGTGGCAAATAGTTATAGCTATGAATGGCTGCCGATTATCCATCGATCGCAGTAGTCGGTTTCAGGTCCGTTTCCGCTAAAGGAACCCGTACATTTAACTGTTCTGTGTTATTTCGTTGAATTTTGGGCGTTCTATAACCAATGATGAGTTACCTTGATGTTGATTATCGTAGTGAGTTAAACCAGGGGTAGCATCAGCCACTAAGGCTTGGAAAAGGTATCCGCTAATAGAGATCGTTCAATGGATAAAGCGTGAATCTGGATAGTTGCAAGGGAGAGGTTCAGCCAAACTAGCGATCGTCGTGCGTCTAGCCAATGGATACAGTCATGTGCAGACACCACCTTTAACTCACCCCTTTGAGGTTAATTTCATGCAAGCGAATCCACGCATCACAGAAGTCTCTGGTAGACCCGTTAAAGTGTGGGGCAATGTATTGGTTCCGGCAGCTGGTAGTGTCACCCTCAAAATTTTGGGTGATACTCTGCAAAGCACTGTGAAGAGCGGGATGGAACAAACAGACTCTTGGGTTCGCATTCAAAATGTAGACACGGTTGAAGTTGCTGAAGCCCCAGAATACCTACTGATAGTTCTCGGTATCTTCCTGCTCTTCATCGGGCTAGGACTCTGGAGCCAAAACTTCTTCTTTGGCTTCCTATTCTTTGTTGCAGGCATTGCCTGTATTGTTTATGCCTTTATTAACAAGCGTCGTCTGCTAGTAATTCATAGTCTTCGCTCCACCGTTGCCGTTTTTATGACCAAACCCTCAAGTAGCTATCAACAGTTTGCTGAGCATGTTATGGCGATCGCCCGTCACTTAAATGCACCTCCAACCATGCCACCGACAAATAGACCCACAAACAACCGTCCGCCGATGCCGCCAACAAGTGGACAACGCACCGCCATATAGCCACATCGTTCCGTATGATCTGGAGATTTAATCCGTTGCCGCGATCGCGCAATATCTTGGTAAAACCGATGTAAATTCGATCCATTCACTGCACAAACGAAGGGCAGCACTGAAACGGCAGGATCAGAAGCTGGTTTGATCTGGCGCACGATCGCCCATTTCCCCGATTTGGAGTAAGCAAGTATGGCTCAGATGATTCCTGAGGGTATTCCTTCAAAAGCGAGTCAGGGTGAAAAAACACTATTTGGGATTTTGCGCGATCGCTTACCGGATGACTTCATTGTTTGGTACGAACCAGAGGTTAAAGGGTTCTTTCCTGATTTCCTCATCCTCGGACCCAATTTTGGGCTATTGATTCTAGAGGTGAAGGGTTGGCAGCCAGGACTAATTACAGAAGCTAACAAGAATTTCTTTCAGATCAAATACAAGCAAAATGATGGAACGGAGCGGATTGAATCGCAGCGATCGCCTCTACGGCAGGCGCATGACTATTACAGTATGGTGACTGAGAAACTCGTGGGGTACTCCATTCTCAGGCAACCAGATGGGAACTATGAAGGCAAGCTCGCGTTTCCAATTGGTGTGGGAGCGGTGATGTCAAACATGACAGAAGCCCAAGCCCGTGACCATCACCTCTATGCCTTGCTAGAAAAGCCCCACGTTGCCTACCGAGACGAACTGTTGGAATGGAAAACCGCCAGCGATCGGGCGTTGATCCAACGGCTGAAGGATATGTTTAAAGTCGATTTCTCCTTCTTAGCTCTGACAGATGACCAGATCAGCACCATTAAAGGTGTGATTCATCCGGAGATGAAAATCCGCGAGGTTCCGGCAACGGAGGATAGCGTACCGGAGGGAATCGAGCTACCCAGTGATGGTGCTGTGATTGTCAGCCTGGATATTGACCAGGAGCGCATGGCTAGAACCATTAAAGACGGGCATCGCCTCTTCTATGGTGTAGCCGGTTCAGGTAAAACGTTGATTTTGCTGGCTAGAGCTAAGGCTCTGGCTAATCGGCTGATGGAACATCGTATTCTCATCCTCTGTTTCAACATCACGTTGGCCGCTCATCTGCGATCGCTGCTGCATAGCGATGCCCAAAATCCACAGTACCAGCAACGCATTGAAGTCAGGCATTTTCACGACTGGGCACGATCGTTGCTGGGCCGCTTACCTAACCCGCAGGAATTCAACACGGATGAAGAATACGATGAATTTTTAGGTGAACGGGTTTTAGCCAGTTTGAATAGCCGTTTGCCTCACCAGAAATGGGATTCGGTTTTGGTGGATGAAGCACACACCTTTTCACCCAAATGGTTTCTATGTTGTGTTGCTGCCCTTAAAGACCCGCAGAATGGAGATTTAATGGTTGTTTCGGATGGGAGCCAAAGCCTTTACAAGCGACAGAAATTCACTTGGAAGTCTGTTGGCATTCAGGCTCAGGGGCGATCGAAGCAACTAACTCAAAACTATCGCAACACTCAAGAGATTCTGACCGCAGCTTGGGGAGTGATACAACCGATCTCGGCTGGTGCAACCCCTGTAGACAGCGATATCACTTTTCCTATAGTCGCCCCGGATACGGCACTGCGCCACGGAGCAAAGCCTGTCCTGCATTTAGCGCCATCAAAAGCCGCCGTCGTTGATGCCGTGATCAATCAGATTCACGACCTGGCTCAAGTCGGTTATGCTCCTGGGGACATCGCCATTCTTTACCGTTGGTGTTTTCGTAGTGATGAGGCGTTGTTTGAGGGGATGCTGAAGCGATTGCATGACTTAGGGCTGAAAACGTACTGGATCACCCAGAACCGGGGCACCAAGCAAAATTACAGCGTTAAAAATCCCGGTGTCCGCATCGTCACAGCCCTATCATCATTGGGTTTAGAGTTTAAAGTCGTCCTGCTGTTGTGGGTTGAGCAATTTGCAGATTGCTGTCACTCGAATCCAGAAAAAGCAATCCTCGCTCGCCGACAGCTTTACGTCGCCATGACCCGCGCTCAGGATGAACTGCATTTATTCGGTGCAGGTAATGCCACGATTCTAAATCAACTTCAGCGGGGGCAAGATTTCGAGGTACGGCAGGAACGATTAAGAGAACCGTTTCAACTGCATTAGTTCACTTAAAGCGATCGCTGAGTCAAAAGTAGTTATTTTGAATCGTTGTTTTTACTGCTAATGTGTTACTAATTTTAATGTTTCTGATCGCAGGAGTTACTGGCAGCTAACGAAACAGCGATCGCAACTTAAGGAGATCAGTTAGACAAAACCTAAGTACAGGACAAAAAGCTTGAAAGATTGAGCAGGGTAGGGTTTCATCAGAATTACGACACTCATCAGAAACCCTATGAGCCAATATAGCGAATTAAGGCGAGTCCTCCAAGCCCAATTGAACTGGCATGGAGCCAGGATTTCATTTCTGGCTTTGTTTTTGTTAGCCTTGCTGAAAGTCAAAACGGTAAATTTAAGCGAACTATGTTTAGGCTTTGGCGGCAAGGCTTTGCCCGAATCGAGCTACAAGCGGTTGCAGCGCTTTTTTCGAGAGTTTGACCTGGATTACACCGAACTGGCGACCCTGTTGGTGAGTTGGATGCAAATTCCACCAGGGTGGGTGTTGAGCCTGGATCGCACGACCTGGAAATTCGGGAGTCATTGGCACAACATTTTGACCTTAGGCATTGTGCATGAAGGGGTTGCCTTCCCGATTCTGTGGTGGCTGTTGGATAAAAAAGGGAACTCCAACAGCGACGAGCGGATGCGGTTTATGGAAACCTTTGCCAAACGATTTCCCACCGCTCGGGTGAACTGCTTGTGTGCGGATCGCGAGTTCGTTGGCCAAGCCTGGGTGCGCTATCTCCTGCTCGAACCGGCTTTAGCCTTTCGCTTACGGATTCGGGACACCGACCAGATTGAGCACGATGGCAAGGTCCTGGCGGCGCGGGTCGTCTTTGCCCATCTGCAAGTCGGTCAATCTCAAAGACTCACTGGCACTTGCCGGGTCTGGGGTTATCCGGTTGCTGTGGAAGCCCTGCGACTTGAGGATGGGGAGTTACTCGTGGTCATTGCGCCCGTCCACACCCAGAATTTGGTTCAAGATTACGCCAAACGTTGGTCGATTGAAACCTTGTTTGGCATTTTCAAAACGCGGGGTTTCTGTCTGGAATCCACTCACTTCACCGATGCCGAGCGGTTGAGCAAGTTGTTCGCCTTGTTGACCTTAGCTTTATGTTGGGCCATGAAAACAGGCGTATGGTTGCATCAATGGCAGCCGATTGAGATGAAAAAACACGGTCGTCGTGCCAAAAGTTTGTTTCGCTTAGGATTCGATTATTTGCGCCATTTGGTGCTCAATCCATCTGCGTCTAATGGGTCCGACTTTTTGCAATCTCTACAACTTTTGTCCCGTACTTAGAGACAAAACATCCCTATTTACAGTTAAAACTTCATGAACTTTCTTACCAAACTTCCGGATCTCTATACTAAGGTCGTATAAGATACTAAGTGGAAAGAGAAAATCATTTTAGAAGTTGTTTGAAAAAAGATAACATGCTCTATTTACCACTCAGAAATCCACCTAAGGATCCTTACAAATTTAAATTACATTGCCGAAACCTTATAAGCCCTGGATAGCAGGCAATGCGTTTCAGAAGTTACTCAAGTTATTTTTGTAAGAGTCCCTAGCTTCCATGAATGAGGAGGGAAACAGCTTCAAAGTCTCCTTATTTAAAGAGATTGAGGAGGATTCGTGTAATTATATACAGGCAATAAAACCTTTAAAGCATCTTTTTAGAAAAGCAGCTAAAACCTCTTCAACCTTATTGTTCCTACGGAGGTAATATGTCTAACACGGAAAATAGGTCTTCTAACCCATCTCCAGAAGAGCCTATTTCGCCTAACTTTTTTGACAAGTTTTTTGTCACTGTAATTGCCTTTGGTTTTGGGCTAGGAACTGCCATCGCCCTCTTACCTAACATTGTTCCTTTAGCCATCATTCCGGCAGTTTTCTATGGTACTGGCATTGGTGCTTTAGTCTATCGCTTCATGGGAGGGCTGAAAAGCGATGACTCTGTTAGTACAAAAACCATCAAGATTTCAGGTAGTCTTGCCTCTTTACTTGGATCAATCATCATTATTAATGTACTGCTAGATTCTCAGCTCAAAACATACCTTGGTGAGAATACCGTTGAATTAATTTCAGAGCAAGGTCAGTTTCTTGTTGTAAAGAATGGCAACTTCAAAGTAGGTAAGGTTTCTCCAGCAACCCTTAGTCAGATTGACTACTACAATATTCAAGATGCATCTCTGATAAAAGGGTTGGAAAAACTAAAACTCAAGAATCCTGAGCATCCCATCCTTATGGAAATAAGGAAACAGTGTGCGAAGAAAAAGGGTATCTGTGCTCCTCTTACTAAAGAGTTTCCTCTCATTATCTTAATTTCTAATGAGATCTCACCAGGAAAATCAATTGCTTGCCCTGGTGCAAGTGATGAATTTTGGGAAGGAGTAGTGTCTATCAAAATTTATAAAAACTCTGATAAAACGCGCACTTTAGAACTGATTAATCTAAACGGAGACTGTCTGTCTGACACTGATAATAGGAGGTTAGTCATTAGCGACGAAGATGCAAAAGACCTAAACATCAAAAACGCAGAACAAATTAAAGCACGTCCTCAAATTGAATAGTGAGCTGATTGAAAAATATGAAACGCTTAACTCTAGGATTAGTTCTTGTTCTACTAAGCATGTCAACAATCACGATGGCTCAAGAAGCATCATTCCAATATGGCATCGTGATTAGCGGAGATCGGGAATTACCACAAGCTCAATTTGAAGTAAATCGAGCTAAGAAGAATAAGCCTCCCTACCCTAACACTTATTTGTTTTATAGATCCCGTTGGTATAGAGGTTTAGTTCTTTTTAAAACTAAAAAAGAGGCAGATTCAGCATTACCCACTATCAGTAAGCAAATTCGGAAAGGCTCCTATATAGTGAAGCTGAATGAATGGTGTCCCGGATGGCAAAGTTTCCCAGTTAGGAAAAATAATACAGTTTCCTTCTATCGATGCACTTGAAAATACCATCTCTTTGCCTATTGCTATTATCTCTACAGCGTTTTTCTGTCTAGTGAGGTATATAATGACGCTCAAAACCCTTGTCACTCAGGGAATTCATGCGCTTCATCTGCTTGGAAAACGCTGTATTTATAGGAAAGCGTCTTATTCTCAGACAAGTTAGCCACTACTCAACGAATGTGCTGCCCAATAACTAAAAATATGGAGTTGTAATTGCTCCATTGCAGTTTTGTGCAGTCAATCAAAATAGTTTTATCTGAAGCAACTATGATTTTTAACTTATTTTTATCCACTATTTCAGCTCACCAACCCTATGTATCAATACATTAAGTATATATACTCAATGTAAAAGCTGACCGGAATACAGCAGCAGGTGATGAACTAAATAGTGTGTAGAGATTAAAGAAACACTCACTGCATAATTAATCTCTCCATTCCAGATCACTTCATTCTAGAAACTGGAAATACTTATGGTAACGACAACCCCATCTCATCTAGCTCAGGAACTATCGTTAGGTACTGAAATTCACCAGAATCAGGCTGGGAAGCAAGTGAAACGGGTTCAAGAATGGCTGACATTCCATAACTTCGCCACAGCCATTGACAGTGAATTTGGCCCCGCAACTGAACGATGCGTCAAGAACTTTCAAGCGGCTAGAGATCTACCAGTAACAGGCATTGTCGATCAAGCAACCTATACGAAGTTAGTAGAACCACTAGCAAAAGTGCTGAAAGAGATCTCACCCTCTCCTGGTGAAACCTTAGGCAGCATGGTACTCAAATATGCCAAGCAGCACCTTACCCAACATCCCATAGAGCTAGGAGGACAAAATCGAGGACCGTGGGTGCGACTCTACATGGATGGGAACGAAGGAACAGAATGGGCGTGGTGCGCTGGTTTCGTTACCTTTATTCTTAAACAAGCCTGTACCGCATTAAACCACCCGATGCCAATCCCAGGCTCCTTCGGTTGTGATGTACTTGCTAAGCAAGCCCGCCAAAGCCAGCGTCGCATCAGTGATAGTAGCATCATTCATCACTCGGTCTCTTGGTCTACCTTAGAGCCTTGTTGCATCTTCCTTGTTCGCAGGGCTTCTGATGATTGGACTCACACTGGATTTGCCTTCGGAAGGGACGGGGATACTTTTGTCACGATCGAGGGCAATACCAATGATGAAGGTAGTGCTGAGGGGTACGAAGTCTGTACAAGAGTGCGATCAATCAGAGACAAAGACTTTATCCGTCTTTCCTAGTTGAAGCAACCAACAGCTAACAAATTAGGTTGATTTAAGGTTCCACAGTGTCTTGGAATCTCAAAGGTAACAGGTCTCATAAGGCTTGACAACTTATCCTGCCTACCTACTTATCAAACCAGAGCTGTGGAACCTTCAAAAATTGGTTCCCAAGGAGATTTCAGCATGTCAACTACAACGGCTGCAACGACAGTGAATCTGATTATGGCAGTTGAGCAGTTCCGCAACCTCACTAAACAAAAAAGCATCATCCAATGGCTGCAAGATTCTACAGGTGATCAGAAACAGCAGCAATTTACGCAACTTTGGCGCGATGGTCAAGATGGAGGTTCAATTAGCTTTGTAGACGTTTTTAAGTACTACAAAGGATTACCCCATCAACAAGCAGCTCTACGATGGTTGCAGGAAAATAGCCAGCCTCAGACTCTCACAGAATTTTTTAGACGCTGGAATGAGGTTAAAGCTAGCAAGATCGATCGAGCGGCTTTCTTTACTAAGTTTGGCGTTTCTCAATCTAAACAGCATAAGTATGACGTGATCTTCGACTATTGGGAGGATAGCCCATACGATGATCTACGGTGGCTGGCTTATGCCCTAGCCACTGCTTACCATGAAACTGGCAGCCGCATGGAGCCGGTTAGAGAAGGCTTCGCTGAGACTGATGAAGAAGCGATCGCTGCTGTAAGAAAATGGTGTCAACAACAGGGCATACCCGATTATGCAAAGGTAGATCCTGTCACTGGTAAAAGTTATTTTGGGAGAGGGCTGGTTCAAATTACCCATGCTGACAACTACAAAAAGTTAGGTCAAGCGTTAGGAATGGGAATGGCTCTCTACTACAATCCGTCCCTTGCACTAGACCCAGAAATCTCTGTCAAGATCATGTTTAAAGGCATGGTTGATGGACTATTTAGATCCCCTCACAAATTGTCTAGGTTCTTTAATTCCAGTACAACAGACTGGTTTAATGCTAGAGGAATTATCAACGGAGATAAAAACTACACACCTGATTGGGCAAATGGACAGGCAATTGGTGCCCTGATTGCCGATTATGCAAAAGATTTTTACAGGTGTCTCCAATAATTAGCTTTCGCAGGGTTGCCTTGATGCAGCGATAGGAATTGGTAGGAGGCAGAACCTGACTCTCCTCCTACTTCACTAGACATCAAGCCTGTTACACAGCAGTTCGCTAGAGCAAACCAATACGTTCGTCAACCCCTTTAACTAGTGCAGAACAATAGCCATCCTAATTTATTAGTGAATAGCAAGAGTAATGAAAGTTTTTTCACTCTATAAATAGGATCGCTACATAAATGCTTGGATGCAATTTCAAGCAGAAGTATCATTCATTCTGGAGAACTAAAAATGGCTTCTAACCTTCAAGAGCAAACATTGCAAGTTCAATCGATCGCGCCTAAGTTCGGTGTTAACTATAACCGAGGATACGTTGGCTTTACCTATAACAACAATTTGCTAGTCTGTAAAGGAATTGCCTATTTTACAAGATGGGCAAAGATGAGTGACATCTATGCTACTCATGTACTCATCGTCACAGGTGAGGACAGTTGTATTGAAGCAAATGCCTTTAAAAATCAGGTTGAATCTGCACCCTTAAAGCACTACTTCGATGATCCATATTGCCAAATTTTCTTCCGTAAACCAAAGGGCTTAACAGATGGGATTGCAGATCGAATTATTCAAGTACTTGAACCAGAAGTTGGGGCAAGATATGACTTTGGCTCAATCTTCGTTCACGCCCTCTCTGGCATGTTTTTGGGATACTTGCTAAACCGCCTGTTAAGAGGCGTACCTAAAGAGCAAATCGGTAAGATTTTAACTGATCCAAAGAAATGGATTTGTAGTGAACTGGTAGCCTATGGCTTAGATAAGCAGCCGGAATATAAAAACCAAGGCATTTTGAAGTCCCTCAATGCAACGATTAGCCCTCAGGCATTATTTGAGGATGAGGTTATCTTTGAGCCGTGGGACCACAAAGAATACTCAAACAATGAGACTTCTTGCAGCTAGACCGAAACAGTTTAAGGCTCCTGCATCTTGACGATCGAAGGCTTTAGCAAAGTTAAGAATACTCTGATGCAGTATGCCCTAACAGACTGATTCTAAAATCGGCTTGGAGATAATATCTATCAACTTCCACTAGGTCGATCCCTAACGCCGCTGCGCCACATCCGCTCTAGCAGGCAGATAGACGATCGGGTCTACGCCTTTGTATAGTAGCCGAGAAAAAATGGTCGTTAAGGACAAACTGTCCCACTTACGATGACTGGGCTGGCTGCAGTAAGCAAGCAGAAACAACGCAAAATCAAGCTTTTACAGCATCAACTGTCCCAGAAACAGTTAAAAACGGGACAGTTCGACTCATTGGGCATAAAACCAAACTGATTGCTGAAAGTCTTATTCCGTAAGGCTTCTAGCCTTAGCGACCAAAATTTCTCCAATGCTATACAAAGGCGGTCTACTGCTCCCTGCCCCGGCAACACAATCTCAAAATGACAATGTGGTCCCGTCGATCGCCCGGTACTGCCCAACTCCGCAATCACCTGTCCCTGGCTCACCTGTTCCCCCACCCGCACCAACACCCGATTGTTATGGGCATAGCGGGTTAACGAACCATCCGTATGTTGCAGTTCCACTAAATTGCCATACCCACCCTCATTCCATCCGGCATACGTCACCGTTCCCGCTGCACTGGCGACGATCGGAGTTCCCGTTGCTGCCGCCAAATCAATCCCCTTGTGCATCCGTCCCCAACGTTGCCCAAACCCAGAGGTCAATACACCCTGAACCGGGTAAATATAGGTCGGGTAGGGATCAATCGGATCTGTCGTTGCCGCGATCGTCGGTAAGGCGGGTGTCGATTTGGGTGCGATCGTTAAGGCAAAACCAATTGCTAAGGTCGTAATCAATTGAGATTTCATGGAATGAGTCAGCGATCAGAGCAACGTTTCTGTATTGCCCAATTCCACACCATGCATAGGGTAGATTCGCGCAAAAAAGCGATCGCCGGATCAAATCGAGCGATCGCTACTGTCGTGATGTGAATCGCGCTCTCCTGACCTCACCCAGCTTTCGCGATCGTTCCCCCATCCCACGACATTGAATGTCGTAAATACCCGGATGTGGTCTACCGCCATTGGTGAGTACAGGTGAGCTGTTCTTGACTTAGGATGCCCAATTTCAATCTCATGAAGCTGAACTCTTCTCGCAGCGGCGCGGTTGCTTTGCTGACGATCGCTGGCGTACTGGGTACGACGTTCGCCGCGATCGCCGCTCCCCCACCCGCCGTCTACAAAACCACCGATGGTGAAGTCGTGATGCACTCTGGACTCACTGCCAATCAACAGGTTGCCGTGGAATATCCCAATATTCCTGCCCAGCGATCGCTGAAAGCCGATTATTGCGGCATGGTGACGGTTCCCAGTTCCGACACGCAACCGATCGGCAGTACCGTCACAATAGATAGCACCGCCATTACTGTCTCCAGCCTGCCAGTGCAAACCAAACCTCGATGTGTCAACAACCAATTAGAAGAAGCTCGACCCACTAATTTCAAGCTGTCGAATGGCTCGGTGGTCGTCGTCGGTAAAACACCGGGAGTCACCTATACCGCCACTTTTGATGGTTCCAATACCGTGCGGCAGGTGCGGGCGAATAGCTGCGGGTTTATGGTCGTGCGACCCAATGCCACCTATCCCATTGGGACTAGCCTCAACGTAGACGGCACCGCTTACACCGTCTCCAGTTTAGTCAGTGATGCCGTACCCCTCTGCCGCACCGCCAACGGCACTAGCGTTCGGTATAACCCCGCCTCTTGGTAGTCCAGCCGCGTATGACGATCGCAGTCAGAGCCTGGTTGACTGCGATCGCGGCGCTCCTCGGCATGGCGATCGCTCCAGTAGCAGCGGCGATCGAGGTCTACCAGGATCAGCAGGGAGAGATTTATCTGTCTGGGTTTCAGTCCAAAGAACTGGTGAGTGTCGCCTATCAGGAACTGCCGAATCAGATCACCACCCGTTCCAGTGGCAGTTGTAATGTGGTGCGATTACCCGATCGAGGGTTCTATCCCTGGGATCAGGTGCAGATTCTCGATGGCGACACACCATTACTCACCATTCCCAGAGGCAGCCAGCTTCCCCAAACCACGTCAACGCAGTTTTGTCGCGGTACACAGAAGAACGAGGCACTGCCCTGGCAATCACTGGGGAATGGCATCTATGGACTGCAAATCTTTGGTCGCGCGATCGTTCTCGCAGGCTTACCCTTTAAACCCCTGACTGCCCAGGATCAACAGCCCAAACTCCGACTGAAAGCCGCTGATACCTGCGGTATTCTCAAGCTGACCGAGACTCCCACCTTTCCCCGCGATCGCTTAGGCAATTTCTATTTTTACTCTGCCACTACAGTTCCCGCTCCATCCGGCAGCTTTAACCGCACGACGCTACCTGTTCGGAATGCGCCTGACCTCTGCCGCAAAGGAGTCAGCTATAAACCCTGTGCCGCGATCGATGCCACCTGTACCGCCGCTGGTTCTGGTTATGCCGGAGACGGCAGTAGCCATTCCAACTCCCATTCCGGCGGTAGCAGCAATACAACAGGGGGAGGTACGAGCGTGATCACCTATCCCGAATTCTTCACTGTGAATGGGGATCTCTGGTATCGCGGTAATCCCAATACAACCTATGGTGCAGATGATGGCGAAGTCTGGCGATCGGCGACTGCGAATGCCTGCGGCGATGTCAATCTGGGCTGGTGGGCCTGGAACGTGGATCTGTACCGCCTTGGTAGCCCGAATGTGTTGGTCAAACATACCCCGGAGTTTGGCACCGCCCCCGATCGCAGCGCTCCCAGTTGCCCGTAAATGATGCACCGGATCGAAATCCTTCCACCTCCTGTAATGGAGGTTTTTTTGTCGCTGCGATCGGGCTTACTGATTTGCCTGTAACCACGCATCAAGGTCAGCGATCGCACGAAAGTCTAGCAACGCTTCGCCTAATGACTCTAACTGAGCCAGGGAAAGGGCTTCAATCTGCGATCGCACGGATGCAGGCAATTCCCCCACTCGCCGAGCCAGTTGGCGCAGGATCAAGAGCTTGGCTTCATCTGCTTTCGCTTCCTGATACACTCGCGTTTCCTGTAGGCTAATTTCCAACATAGAAGATGGAATCCCGTCGCATCCGGCAGTATTTAGCAGAGTTGAAGCAATTGTACTCCTGAAGGGTGACTGCCGGATTTAGAACTACACAGTTCCAGCATTGAGAACAGTTTTCGCCCCCCTAGCCCCCCAATTCTGGGGGGAATTAGAACTTTCAAAGTCCCCCAGAATTGGGGGATTTAGGGGGCAAGAGAGGCTTAACCATCAAACAGATGACTTGTGTGTATACAGTAGCCAATTCTGAGGGGAACAGGAGGCAAAGTCCCCAGGATTGGGGTTAAAGCCCTACGGGCATACTAGAAAAGGGGGCTACTGAATTGACAAGTGTGGTGCATCCATTTGAGGACAGTTATAGAACAAATTCCAGCATCGCCATGATCCGATTTGTCCAAGCGGTATCGATCCAGATGTAGGCAACAAAGCCCAGATCCGCGACAATTTGAAAGATGAAGAGAAGAATGATTAATCGACGATACCGAAATGACTTCATAATTGACATCCCACATTTAACTTAGAGTACCCATTGATTGACATACACAATGCGATCGCAGATGACTATTCCTCCGCTGTACTACCCAGTACCATCAACTTCAGTCGCACTAACTGCGATCGCAGCGTTGCCCAGCGCTTGAAGGTGTTAGCTTTCTCGCGATCGAGGGCTGACAGATTGCCCAGGAACTGCACTGTATCTCCTTTGCCTAGACGGTAATCCACCTCAATAATTCGGGTGCGTAACCGTTCCCGTTTGACCAGTTCCTGACTGACCTGAAACTCCCGGCGAGTCACATCAAATTCCAACAGTTGTAACACCACGGCTTCCCGCAGTTGGGCGATCGCTTTCGCCTTCTCCTGCTCAATTTGTGCCACCTTGACTTGCAGATCACTAATGGCGATCGCCCTCGCCTGGGCTTGGTCATTGGAACGGGTCACACCTTCCAGTAACGGAATGCCGATCAGGGAAATGATTTTGTTGATGCTAGACACTGGAGACGCGAGGATACCGATGAGCTTTTCAAAAAATCCCCGCTGCTCGGTTTTCGCGGGTTGTCCAGCAGCAGCGGCACGGGTGATCGTGTCTTCTTGCACGTAATACTGCACGATCGGTTTGAGAACGCCCAGTTTCACCGATTGCTCATTCCGACTGCGAGCGGCTTCGATCTTCTGGTTAATGTCCTCCACCCGTTCCGTGATTTGCTTTAAGGTCAGGTTGTTGGCGATCGCTCGGGCCTGTAACTGCTGAATACAGGCGACAGAGGTATCTAAACAAGGTAATCCTGCCTGCATCCCTTTCCATAGGTCATCATTCAGTTTCAATTCAATTAACCGATCTAACGAGTTACCAGCCGGTGTGAGGGGGTTGGCATTGTCCTCGATCGGAGTCGGGGTTTCACTCCCATCTGTTTCTCCCGAGTCGATCGCTTCAGTATCAGTCTCCTCATGGGCTGGGGGAGCGGCTAGACGCTGGGCTGGGGGACTGGCGGGAGGCGGGACGGGAATGGGTGTTTGGGCTAGCACTGGAGGACTCAGCCACAACCAAAATAAGCTCCACAGTAAGAGTTTGGTCGGTCTGCCCAATAATCTTAAGACGTTGAATGCTGCCACTGTAGGGACTCCTAACGGCGGAAAGGGTGGATAGTTGAACTTGGAGTTGCGATCGCTGGGCTTCGAGTTCTGCTAATTGCCCCTGCTGCTGGAGTTCTTGCTGGCGTAACGCGATCGCTCGTTTAGACCGTTCCAGGGCATGCAAATATTCCTGATGTTGGCGTTCCTGCTGCGCTTGCCCTACGGTTGCCCGTGCCAGTTCCAGGTCGGCATGAGCTTGTTGCAATGAGCGCTGGCGATCGTTCAAAAGTTCCTGTTCATGGGGAATCGTCGCTTCTGGCAGGTCAGCACTGGGCATGGATTGCAGTAGATCAAGCTTGCGTTGTTGTTGCTGAAGATTGCGTTCTGCTTCACTCACCTTCAGCTTGCTCCGCTCCACATCTGCCACTTCAGTCAGAAATGCCACTGGGGGTAAGCCTGCCACCTCCGGCACGGGTTGAGCTTGCAAGGCGATGATCTGCTCTATACGGCGTTGCACCTCTCGCTGCTGCCATTCCAACCGGGTACGATCGCGGACTCGATCGGCAAGAATCTGACCAACGGTAACGGTATCGCCTTCCTTCACCTTCAGATCATCCGGAGCCGATAGCGTTAACTTAATCTGAAACCGTCGCACCGATGGACTAATACTTGCCGCGACTGGTGTTTCCGCTACTACCGGATTCGGCGCGGAAGAAATGGCTGGAGCACTGCAACTCGCGATCGGCCACAATAGCCAACTAATTAACAACCACCGCTTCATGCCTGCACCCGCTCGTAGTAGGGCACAATTTCCACCACCTTCGCCTCTGTACCAAATCGGCATAACGCCTGTAACGGCTGCAATCCTGCCACCTTGCCCTCGGCAAACCGGAATTTCTTCGCCACCTTACCTACTTCCGTTTGATCCACCGGCAAGACAATTTTGGTACTGGAATTGCCAATCACATCCGCTGACAAATGCCGTTCCGATTGCGAGGCTAACAGTAATGCCAAGCCATACTTCCGCCCATCGGCAATAATGCGATCGCAGGTAGACCCCTTGCCATTCGGCATTTCCTTGGCTTCATCAATGCCCAGAAAAGTACGGGGAATTTTGCCTGTGATCTCGCCTAATAATCGGTGGTTATCCATTAATTGCTTCGCTAATGCTTCTGCCGCGATCGCTTGAATGGCTGGTGGTAGTTTCGACAGATCGACTCGAATCAGAGGATCAGTCAGGGGAAACTGAGTTCGACTGAATACCCCATACTGAAAGGTTGCCGCCAGTTTCAACCGCAGCTTTTTCGATTCCTTGCAATCCTCCTCCTGCGATCGCGTCGTCAGTTCTTGCTCGACATCCGCAAAGGTCGGCGGTTCCCGATGCCAGGTCGCCTGGACTGCCTGCACAATACCCCGCTGCCGATAGCAAGTTTCCAGTACCTCCAGCAATAAGCCTTCCTGGTTCGCGCCCATATACAGCGACTTTTTCAGGACCGCTGCTACCGCGATCGCTTGCAGATTCGGACCACCTCCCTCCGGATCGAGATTGAGCGTCAGCGGGTTAATCCCATACGGGGAAGCCATGTGCAGGGGATAAACCGTTTCCCCGGCAATATCCTGATCACCGTGGAAGTCAATTAAAATTTTTTGTACGCCTATATATAAAGTTTGTAGCGCATAAAAAATTCCTTTCAGGGTTTGGGTTTTGCCACTACCCGAGGCGCCAATCACGACGATATGGGCATTAGGTAAGGCTTCTGGGTTCCAGTGGATGCCGCGACCCAGGAGAATGCCACCCGTTTCGGCGCGATCGCGGGGAAGTGATTGGCGTTGGGGGAGAACGGTGATGGGCGGTAAGGGTTTCTCGGAACGGCTACGACTGAACATGCAGAGTTCTCACGACTAAGTGACCTGTGGCGAAGGCATCTCCCAGTGCGGCTAGAAGTTCCGTAGGTGTGGCGGATTCTAGTTCGATCGCATCACCAAAGGCTTGGATCGGTTGGAAGAATTGTTTGGAGCCGTATAGCTGCACCTCCTCGCGATCGAGGGGGTCGAGGCGCAAGCGACCGGAGAGGAAGGTATGGGGGATAGATAGAGGGGCGATCGCCGCCCGAATTGATTGGTCGTTGAGCAAAAGTTCGCGGGTGATTAAGGTGATGGGATTGCCGACAGTGACGTGAACCTGCTCCGGAGCGATCTGGGCTTCCGGGCTGCTGCCGACGCGATAGAGATGCTGCTGGGTGTCCTGAACTAGTAAATCCTGGTTGACCGTGCCGATGATGGCATACTGACCCGCGATCGCTTGCTGGGTAATCGTGTGTCGTCCGGTGATTTGAGCCACCAGTTGATGTTTACTGCTCTCACGTTGGTAGATTTCCATGGCTCCCGATTGGGAACCGAGCACCTGGGCGAAACTCCGCATGATGCCACCGGCACTATTGATGTTGATACTGCTGACAGCAATGAGTACGAGTAGACCTAAAACGATCGCTTCGGCGGGAGAACCGCTGGCTAACCGTAACCGGGGATTGGCTGGGATGACGAGACGGGCTTGGGAAGGGAAGAAAGCCGCGACACCGGACTTGGTAAAGACATCGCCAAACCAGCCCATCCAGTAGCCGATTAATGCGCCCCAAAACCAATTCGATAGTCCGAACCAGAGTAAGGGGAAGCCTGCGATCGCAATCAGAGCCGTTGCCAGGAAGGAATGGGTAACGGAACGGTGGGGATAGCGAGCTTCCAGCCAGCGACTAATCGGAAACAACAGGCGACCCGTGACACTGCCGGAGGTATCGATATCCGGGAGTTGCGAGGCGATCGCAGCCGTGCCGAGAATCCAGGGGTCGGCGGTGCCCATGAATAGGGAAGTAGTCGCGATCGCGAGGGTGGCGTGAGTGATGGTGAGCATTAGCCAAGGCGGGAGGATTTTTTGGGCAGGGAGTAGAACAGGAGCCGCAGGATGCCGACACAAACGGTGAGGATGCCGCCGATCAAGTACATGGAGGTACTATTCAGCCCAATACCGACGACGCGGACAATACCGAATACCATCAGTCCAGCAATCAGGTAGGGGGTGCCATCAATCCATTGGGTATGGTCAGGGGCGGTATCCTCTAGACCGAGATATTCTTCCTGAATCACCCGTTTCGCCAGCATGGGATTGCCACCACAGCGCTGTTGGAGTCCGGCGAGTTGCGCGGTGTTGATCGACAACCCCAGTTCCAGGGCATGAGCTGCCATTAGATCGCGAATGGCAATATCGGCGAAGGGTTTCAGTTCCATCCGGGGCAGTTTCAGGAAGATATCTTTCGCCGGGGGAGCGGTCGCCAGAATTAACAGCGGTTGCCCTTGCTCAAATAACACTTCCAGAAAGCGGCGAAACTCCGGGCTGAAATGGTGGGCATCATCACCAATTAGAATCGCCGGATGCTGGCGCAGGAAGTCGGCGATCGCGGTTCGCAAACCTACCGTAGTGAGATTCTTCCCGGATAAATCCTGGGTGTCGATGCTCAACTGTTCGGCAATGCGATAGAGGATTTGTTTGGTACTGGCGGGTTGCAGGGTGGCTACGGCATAGCCTGCCTGTCGCAGTTCCGTCGCTACCGACTCCCCCAACACACTCTTACCCATCCCCGATTCGCCCACCACCAGGAGGCTAGACCCCGATCGCAGCACGGCTGTAATCCGCCGCTGTTCTGTGACCCGATAGAGGCTCATGCCGCTTCAGCATTCAGTTGCCGTGCCGTTTTCCAGCGGGAGATGGTGCGGCGACTGCACCCGGTTCCAGTCTGGAGTTCCACATACTGGATTAACTGGGGATAGGTTCTGATGCCCCGACTCCAGGCTTCATCGAGGAGAGCTTCGACTAGCGTGGCGCGATCGAGCGGGGGTAAAGGCTCGTCTTCCAATGGGAAATCAAAAGGGGAGGGTTCCGTAAGTTCCGGTAAGGGTTCCGTTGGTTCTTCTGTCTCGGCAGGAAGTTCTTCAGTTTCCATCGTGGGAGTAGAGGGAACGGCGATCGCAGGTTCCACGGGGTTACTCGCCAGAGGTGCGATCGGGGAAGCTGAAGTAGACGCGATCGCAGAAGAAATTACCGTTTCACTGGAAGGAGGTGCGATCGTCGGAGTAGGAGTCGCCGCGATCGCGGGAGTCACCATTGCCTGAGCGGTCATTTCACCAACTCGAATCGCTTCTAAATCCAACATGGTCAGCGTTGGCAGGGATTTGATCGGAGTGGCAACGGGATATACAGGAATGGGAGTAGCGGCAGGTTTAACCATACCGGGAAACGGTTTAGCGGCAGGTAGAGCTTTAACCGTGGGACGATCGACGATCGCGGCATGGAGTTGTTTGGCGGTAAACGCCCAGAGAGCGCGGAGAGTCCATTTCAACAGGAGCATGACGACTGGTTTCTAATTCAACAGGCTCACTGGTATTGCCCAACTGAAGAGGAGAACTACGGCGGAAACACGGATTCCTGGAACGGGATTGATGAAACTTTGACGAAGGCAGTAATAGCGTTTGCCATTGGCAATCCGAGATTGCAGCACTCCTTCAATACAGAGGTTCTTGGTTTGGCGGCGCACCTGGTCGTAGCTCAAGCCCGATCGCTGGATCAGTTCGTCACGGGTGAGTTCTTCGTCGGGTTGGAGATGTTGCAGCAGCTGCGATCGGGTTTGTTGACCTTGAGTGGTAATGGCGTAAATGCTAAACATTTGACAAAAGAATAAATATATCTCTTGTTGACAAATAATTTAAGGAACGCCAAGGGGAGAAACGCGGATTTCCTAAATAGAGGAATCGGTACCGCCTGCGATCGAACAATGGTTGAAATGACAGCGATCGCTCTTAACCAATCTGCGTATGGTGATTTTTAACGATTAATTGGGGAATAAGCTGACTCGCGTTCGCCTGAAGCATCGCTAAAAACTGCTCCTCGACGAGCTAGGTTCTGTTTTTCTGCCTGAGAAAGCCCTGTTCCTTCTCCAAATCGAGCATTTTGAACCACAGCCCCTCTTAGGTCAACCCCTCTCAAGCCAGCCTCACTTAGGTCAGCCTCCCTCAGGTTAGCACCACTCAGGTCAGCACCACTCAGGTCAGCCTCCCTCAGGTCAACCCCTCTCAAGCCAGCCCCACTCAGGTCAGCCCCACTCAGGTTAGCCCCGCTCAGGTTAGCCCCGCTCAGGTTAGCCCCGCTCAGGTTAG
>NZ_JBLZFZ010000051.1:0-48844 GCF_050753385.1 Pantanalinema rosaneae CENA516 | reverse complement strand
ACTCTATATTGATCAGGGTTGTAATCAAAGCTGAAAGACTTGCTACATAAGGCTTTTAGAAAATTATTATCCTAAGATCCTAGAGAAATTATCCTGAGATCCTAGAGATTTGATCCTAAGATTCTAGAGGTTTTGTAATCAAACTGAAACGCTTTGTCTACAAGGATTTAAGGGCAAAATTCTCAAATATTTTTTTGATTACAAGTACCAAGAGCAACTGTGTTGTAATCAGCCTTCAATGTTGAGCACAAGACGCAAACGAGCTTCCTGATCCGGACTAGGGGTGCGCTTGCCCTTCTCCCAATGGTTAACTAGGGATTGGGAAACTCCCATCCATCCTGCTAACTTCCTCTGATTCCATTTTTTCCCTTCCCGTGCTTGACGAATCTGCTCGCCAGTCAGAGTTGGGGGAGGTTTTATTTTCGGTTGTATTCGCTTAGGCTCAGTTTTAGCGCTAATTAGTTCAGGAATAGGTGCTTTGGGTTTGATGGTGATTCCGGCAGATAGCAAAGTTTCAAAGTAGCCTTTAGGATTCCGTCCCTTATGGTTGGGTCTGATTGCCTCTAAGTAAGATTCATCAAACTCGACAGACCAATCTAGTTGCATCAATAGCAGTAGGGCTTTATCCCATCTCTTCTTCAGGTCGAAAGCTCGGCGGGAGTCTTTTCGGGCATTATCTACGATCGCCTTGGGCATGATGGTTTCTAACAATGTCCCGACTTGGTACTTCCCGCTGGGATGGATGCGGCTATCCATCGTCATGTGGATTGCTAGCCGGAGAGCTAATTCATCATGATAAGGATCGATTTTAAGAACCTCTTGGGCAAGGTAACCAAATTGGTAGAGGGCTTCTCTCAGCTTGCTTCCGGCTCTATTGAGAAACCTTTCAAAGATCATTCCGGGTTGAACACCTAAGTAAATCTCTTCTGGATGCGAGATTTTGCCGTCTACATCAAGTTGTCCATGAGGATCGATTACAACGGTCCACATTCTGCCAGTGGGGGTACTGGCATCAAGTCTGCCTTGTTTACCTCGTCCCTCAACCCACACCGTTCGTACTAACAAGCAATCCAGAATAAAAGCCGCTTTAGCAATCTCATTCAGTTTTGTATGTAAGGGAAGGTCGGTACGTTTATCCCATCCCAGTTCCTTCAAAATAGAAGTTCCTTTCAAGACAAAACCATTTCTCCAGGGTTCAGCCTGACTCATGGTATGAGCCGCAAAGAGGAGATGCAGCTTCACGGTTGTGAATCCAAATTTATCGATAATTTGTTCAGCCTGCTCCCAAGGAAGAATTTCTACATCGCCTGGGCTACTGATGTAATGCTCAACATAGTTATTGGGGTTTCCCTTAGCTCGATGCAGGAAGTATCCTAGTCCATTCTGATCTTTTTGCCAAAGGTCTTTCCGAAGCTGAGCATAGATACTACTAACCATTGCTACTGACGTCGGAATTGTAGTGAATGACTCCGACTGGAACAATGAGGACTCAACCTCTGAATAGGTTGAGTCACTGGTACTTTTAACCTCTAAGTCTTCAAAAACCTTTGTAATATTGGTGCTGAGGGCTGCCAAGGATTCAAAGGATTCACTCAATCGTTCGGCTGCTTGCCGCAAGGTGTCCGCTTTAGCGATCGCCTTCTCAGGTGTGAGCTTCCGAATGACATTGAGCGTTAAACCAAATTCGGCATTCAATACTCTGCGCCAAACGGTCTTTTCCTTAGAGGGCTGCTCAAACTCAAGAAAGTATTCAGGATGAAGAAATTTAGGTGGTTCGTCGTCAGCACACTTACGGTAAAGGGACCCATCTCCAACTTCATAATAGAGCGTTCCAGGAGGGGGTTTCGTGTCACACGAGCCATCAAATGCGAAAACCTGAGGGGTTTTGGCGATCGTTTCTAGAACCTCAGCTAAGTCCAGAAGTTGCAATGTCGTTAGGCGGACCGCTGTTTTCTCCAAATCCCGATCAGTTTCCACCCCAATCAGGTTTTCCCCAATTTGGTTTAATCGTTCAATGACGAAGGCTCTAAGTTGGGCACGTTCGATCAGTTCCATGCGTTAGTAACCTACCTTGCAGGATGATCTGGAGACGATAAGCAAGTCAGATGCTGCAAAACAATGGATTTTAAGGAGAGTTTTGAACAATCCTTCTTTTATATCCTGGCTCCAGGTTAATCCTTGCAACAACTGTAGTGTTGTCTTTGAGATTTAAGGCGAATTTGATAAATTCTTCCTTTCCTGGGCAAGTTCTGCTTCCTTCTGAGCGACCCATGCCTCTAATAAAGGAGCGAGAGCATCTCCGTGTTCCAACCCCAGGACGGCACAGACACCCTTAAATCTTCTTGCTAAATCTTTGGGTACAAAACCCCGGATTGCCTCAAAATTTGGATCTTCACGCTTTCCCACATCTATAAATTCCACGATCGCCATTTTTGATTAACCCTCAATGTGACTTGATGGTCAATGCTACAGCGATTCAGAGCAATAAATGTATAAAGCTTTGTTGCTCTGTTGCTCTGATGCTCTAGCTATTCAGAGCAACAACGTATTAAACTGTATTTTGAAGCCAACCTGTCAGCCACGATCGCCCGTCGTTGACTATTCGGTTTGCTCAATGCCTAGTCACTCAACCCTGCGACATGCCAAACCCGTTGCCGCAACTGCCACCTATTGCTCTTCCTGAGCAGATTCCGCTGATTCTGCCTCAGCCCAAATTTCAAGTCGGTGAATTTGTTCGTTGGCAGGCTGTTGTGGAACCAGATTTTGGGCGTGTAATTGGAGTAATTTTCACCCATGAGGCAACTCATCAGGTAACGGGGTTGCATTATTTGGTTTTGCTTGATCGGCAAAGTCCCTCTTATGAGTTTTGTATTCATGACTTTGCTTTTGAAGAAGATTTGGAGGCAATAGAGAAACCGCCTTATAAAGCTGAAGGGTGAGCGGTATGAGCAACTCCAAGCAACGAGTTGTCGAACTACAAAATCAGATGATGATGCATCCTGAAATTTTTAGCTTTCGCTGGGGAATGGATGCAACTGAAATTGCGGCAATCTGCGGAGTGTCGCGATCCAGTGCAAATCACTGGCTAGGTGGACGCTCTAGTCGTCGTGTGCCGGGAATTCCCTATCAAAGGATTTTGGCAATGACGGATTTTCTATTGACGAATGCAGAGCGTATACAACCGTTGATGGAACGATGGCATCAGCAATCAGAACAGTAGAGTTAATTGCACTCGGATCAATTTCCTGAAGATTAGAACACCGGGGGAAGTAGCTTTTGTCAGATTGACAACGATTTCTTGCTTCCTGTTCAGTGTGGTTTTTTAATATTCAGCAATACGTTCGTTCTGACTCAGCAAATGGCAAAATCTGCTTCAGTGATTGGCAATGTGATTACTGCTCGCGTCTCTATCCAAGGAACTCGGGCACTCCTTTGGCACCACTTTGGAATCGACTCCATTCCCCTAGAAAAACAGGAGCGAACTGGGGTTTCGGGCAATGATCCGGAGGAATGGCGTAGGACCGTTTTGATGGACTCGAATCGGCAGCTTTACCTGTTGAAAAGCTATCTTTTCCGGTGCATCCGCGACTCAGCCCCTTACATCAAACGGGGAAAAGCTTTCCAAACCGCAGTCGCCGCCACATTGCAAATCGTCGAAGATATCATTCTAATTCCTGATCGCTATGTTCCCCAAAAACCAGTGCAAGTAGAGGAAAGACAGATTTTTGAGGATACACCCCCTACGTATGTGCTGGTTGCAGGAGTTAAAAATCCCAGCACCAACAGACGCAATATCCGGTATCGCGTTGCAACCTCTCCCGGCTGGTTTTGCAACTTCACCATGATGTGGGACAAAACAGTTATTTCGAGAGGCGAAATGGAGTCTCTCTGCTTAACAGCCGGACAACTTGTCGGTGTAGGTGATGGGCGATCAATTGGCTACGGTCGTTTTCTAGTGAAGGAGTTTGAGGTGCAGACCTCAGTCGCGACATCAGCCGATACTTCTTAATGAGGTGTCGGCGCACGAGGCTAGACAAGACGTGACGTGGTCCGGCTTGTTACGGCAAAGGCTGGGCACGGTTGGGCGTGATGTGGCTAGACAAGACACGACAGGGTTTTAGGTGAGCCTAAATGAGACGGCAGCGGCGACCACCTAGCAAGATTTGGCAGCAGAAGCGGCAGCAAGTGTGGCAACGCGATGAGGGCAGATGTCAGGGACCGTACTGTGAGGATACTCTTCCCTTTTCGCTGCCATTAGAGCGGGCGCAGATTGACCATATTTTAGAATTGTCCTACGGAGGGACAAACGAGTTGAATAATTTGCGAACACTCTGCCGCCGTTGTCATACGCTCCGAGCTAGTAAAGCTCATCAGGGGTTAATTGCTAAAGCCCTGAAAGATGAAATTATTCCAGCTGACTGGCGATCGCTTGTATGGGAGTGAAAATGCTACGACAATCCTGGCGACGCCTTCGTTGAATCCAATCCCGACTCTAAAAATAGAAAAGTGAAACTATTGAGTAAACGATATATTGCAGTTACTACGACATTGTCATGGATACTATGGCTCAACAAGAAAATTTACGCTCTAAAAGTAATCTCTCTTCAACAAGCCATACGCATAGAACAATGGTTTTTACAAGGGTGGGAGAGAGAAAAGAAACGTTTGTGCCGTGCCAGTCTGAAGGCATTAGAGCAGAGTTTTGCAGAGGGGAGGTTACTCGCCGAACCTGACGTCGTCAGTCTTTTTCTTGATTTGCGGGCATTAGAAGACGAAGGGTATTACAACCAAGTTCTCAATGAACTGTATGGTAAGGGTGAGGCGCTTTTTGATGCACTCATCTATCCAGGTCTTTTGCATTTGGATTCCAAGCATAGGCAGCAGTGAGGTGCAGTATGGGCAAAGAGGTAGGATACATCCTCGATCGCGATGAACTTCTCCAGATCCGGCAGCGGAAGTTGCTGACCAGCGATCGTGACTACCTGTACTTTGCCTTACAGATTGATTATCCGGGTCTAAGTACGGGACAAAAGTTGTAGAGATTGCAAAAAGTCGGACCCATTAGACGCAGATGGATTGAGCACCAAATGGCGCAAATAATCGAATCCTAAGCGAAACAAACTTTTGGCACGACGACCGTGTTTTTTCATCTCAATCGGCTGCCATTGATGCAACCATACGCCTGTTTTCATGGCCCAACATAAAGCTAAGGTCAACAAGGCGAACAACTTGCTCAACCGCTCGGCATCGGTGAAGTGAGTGGATTCCAGACAGAAACCCCGCGTTTTGAAAATGCCAAACAAGGTTTCAATCGACCAACGTTTGGCGTAATCTTGAACCAAATTCTGGGTGTGGACGGGCGCAATGACCACGAGTAACTCCCCATCCTCAAGTCGCAGGGCTTCCACAGCAACCGGATAACCCCAGACCCGGCAAGTGCCAGTGAGTCTTTGAGATTGACCGACTTGCAGATGGGCAAAGACGACCCGCGCCGCCAGGACCTTGCCATCGTGCTCAATCTGGTCGGTGTCCCGAATCCGTAAGCGAAAGGCTAAAGCCGGTTCGAGCAGGAGATAGCGCACCCAGGCTTGGCCAACGAACTCGCGATCCGCACACAAGCAGTTCACCCGAGCGGTGGGAAATCGTTTGGCAAAGGTTTCCATAAACCGCATCCGCTCGTCGCTGTTGGAGTTCCCTTTTTTATCCAACAGCCACCACAGAATCGGGAAGGCAACCCCTTCATGCACAATGCCTAAGGTCAAAATGTTGTGCCAATGACTCCCGAATTTCCAGGTCGTGCGATCCAGGCTCAACACCCACCCTGGTGGAATTTGCATCCAACTCACCAACAGGGTCGCCAGTTCGGTGTAATCCAGGTCAAACTCTCGAAAAAAGCGCTGCAACCGCTTGTAGCTCGATTCGGGCAAAGCCTTGCCGCCAAAGCCTAAACATAGTTCGCTTAAATTTACCGTTTTGACTTTCAGCAAGGCTAACAAAAACAAAGCCAGAAATGAAATCCTGGCTCCATGCCAGTTCAATTGGGCTTGGAGGACTCGCCTTAATTCGCTATATTGGCTCATAGGGTTTCTGATGAGTGTCGTAATTCTGATGAAACCCTACCCTGCTCAATCTTTCAAGCTTTTTGTCCTGTACTTAGATCCGGGTAAGCTCAATCCAGTTATTGATGTAGAAGCATTTTGCGAACGATGGGAACTTTCGATTGGTAATTTCTATAAATCACTTGGTGATTTGAAAAATAGAGGTGTAGTAGAGGCAATCACCAACCAGTTAAACCTCAGAATTCAGGAAACCTGAGGTTCTCGTGAGAGAAAAAGAATTTACTGGGGATTCACTCTAGTAAATTCCTACGAGTTACCAAACAACTCTAATACCCAATCCTCAACAATACAGAGATGAAAATAGCTACCTAAATCGAGGTAGCTATACCAATTACCAATAAGGATGCTAGAAGTAGGTTATTACTCTTAGGTGCGTTTGCAGATTGAGCAATTTATGGTCAATAGCCGAGTCCATGAAAACGAAAGAACCAGAGGTTCATTTCACTGTGGAGACCCTAAGCTATTGGCGAAAGGTGTGGACCCTACCGCTATGTTTTATGTATCATCAATACGGAAACATTTCGCTGCTGGGTCAGTACAGCTCATCAGGCGGTTCTTAAGTAGACGGTTTAGGGTTTGCTAAAAACTTTGAGTAACTCCCTAAACAACAGAGTTGCAGCTTTAGCGCTTACTTTTGATCGAATAATCCTAATATTTCCTCTAGTCCCGTTAGCTTTGAGTTGATCGCATAGCGAACCAAGCTCCTCCACAATTTCACTTCCAACACTAGATCGTGTCCTGCGAGGCTCAATCATAGTAAAAACCCACTGCCAGATCGCTTTACGGCACAGAGCTGACCCACTTACAGTAGCTTCTTTCTTTTTTCCTGAAGATTTTTCAACGGGTGCAAACCCTATAACATGTTTAAACTTCCGCAGTGAAAAGTGCTTTTTGATCGTCTTACTACTTTTTGTGCTTGGTGCATATTCAGTATGCGCTTTACCCTCTGCAGTAAGAAAGTGTTCAAATGGAAATATTTGACTCATCAAAACCGCTTGCACTCGCGGTCCAAATCCAAATTTAGCAAATACCTGTCGGTATCTGACAAACTCCTCACTGTCAAGTAGACTATACAACTCATTTTCAATCTCAATTTCTAACAAAGATAAAGTGCACAAGATTTCTGCATAGACTTTCGTAAAGTGAGTAACCCCCAATCCAACAGATTTTTGCAGGAGGTTGTTATACCGCGTAGAAGCATTTTTGCTAACTTCTCTTCCAGCTAGCCACGCCCAAAGAGGCGGCGGCTGATCCAAAGAGTTTTTTGGTCGTTGCGATTTCACCTTTGCAATTTCCGGAAACTCATGGGCTAATCCCTGTCGTAATCGATTGATAATTGGACTTTGTGCTCGATTAATATTTTCCAACTGCAATACAAGCTCACGAATTCGAGCTGCTTCTGGAGTTCGAATTTGAAGAAATCGAGTTGGATCGTTCTGGTAGTCAAAGTAGTAACAGGCTAAAGCCAATGCGTCCGCTTGATCACTTTTTCCAGACAGGTTTAAGTGCTCACGTTGTGTCTTTAACTGATTATGTCCAACAAAAACAACCTTTACTCCATGATTTATCAGGAAAGTGCTCCAAAGACGAGAATAATGCACCCCAGTAGGTTCCAAAACTGCAATTTCTAAGTTAAGGGACAGAAGTTGCTGAAGCCCCGTAGTATCCGAATTAAGTGTTTGAAAATTGCAAAGATCTGAATGGAAAAAACTGCGAGGATTCTCAGGTCTCTCAGAAATTGAGCAAACTACAGCAGAGCTATTGCCAATATCAATGCCAGCAACACGAGTCATATTTATAGATATTTGGGTACTAATCTGTGCTTAAAAACCCCGTTGAGGGTGCCATTGAATCTCCCGAGAGCCTGGGGCTCAATTCACTCTTATAAGCACCAAGGGGTGAACTGTTCAAGCAATGCTTGACAGGCGGTGGTTTGGACCCAGTCCGCGACCTCAATTTTTAGCAAGGTTTCGCTGTCGGGTTAGGCAGCTCATCAGGCGGTTCATGACAAAAAGGTAAATTGTTACCATCTGGAAGACTTTGTTCTAATGCTTGTATTAGTTCCCAAGCATCCTCTCCACGAAAAATCGAATCCTCAACCCCGTTTGCCCAGCAAATTGTAACAAGAGGGGCTTCAGATCCAGCTTCTAAGAGAAATTCAGCAAATTGAATTTGCGCTAAATTAACAAAACAAGAGGATAATTTTAAGAACTGCATTCTGTATCTCCAAAGGTTTGCTGGTCAGAACCGGTAGATGAGTTATCTTTACCATTGCTTAGGAATGCCTCTAGCTCCTTTTGGCATTCCCTAGCAATCTCTAAATCACGGCGTTTGCACTCAATCCCTTCAAGCAGGTCAGAGATTGAAATCCCTTTTCTTGCAGCAATTTGAAGCTGTTTTTCAGATATCCCCCGCTTCCGCCCGATCCACTGCGATGCATTTGCCTTGGTCGTTTCAAAAATTCTTGCAATTTGGCTGGTTTTGGCATACCGAATGTGAAAGGCTGTAATTTTTGAGTTTTTTGGAGGAATGACGTGTTCCATTCTTGTATAACTTGTTTTACAAAACGATAACACTTTGCCAGTTCTACGTCAATATCTGGTTTCTCAGTTAAAGAACCCTCTTCCTAGATTTCTTGAGTCCCACGTCTTACGAGAGTGCGGTAGGTTACAGTAGTAGTGTTAACAAGTTATTCATTTGTATAACTTGTTTTCTAAATTCCTAGAAGCTTGTTGGTGTCATAAGAGTGATACACCTGGATGAATCTGTTACAACTCAAGAGGCATTACGCCAAACGCTTTTTGAATTCAGGCTATCGGCCGCCCAGTTAGCAAGAGATACTGGGCTGACGAAAGCACAGATTAGCCTCTTTAAAAATGGGGAACGAGATTTAACTACTCAGAGCTGGGTTAAGTTGGTTAGAGCTTTACCGGTAGAGGCACGCCTGTATTACCTAGACTTGTTATTCGGTCTTAAATTAGTTCAAAGTAAAGACTTACCTACAACCCCAACTGGTAATACTAATGAAGAGATTCAAAATATTTATAGGAATGTTCGTGAGATTAGTGAGAGCAAAATCGGGAATATTATTCAGAATCTAGAGGTGCTTAAACAGCGTTGTGATCCGAAAAACGAGAATTTATTTGTGAGTCTGCAACGTCAACTTAGAGAGTTAGGAGAAACTTTAGCGACGGTTAATACTCAATCAAAATTTGACGAAATATTTGATGCTATTTCTGAATTTGAAAGGGAAGAAGCCATCCTATTTTTAAAAGAACGAGCTGAATGTATTCGAGAACTATACCTAGAGAGTATTAGGCAAGATGGTTTAAACAAGGCAAGGGAGAAGCTTGGCTTGCCTGCACGAATAACATCCAGCGATACGCTTCCCAGTTACATAGCAGTAATGAAGGAGTTGAAAGAACTGCAAGGGTTAAGATTTTCGCAGCAAGCAGTAAGCGAATTGACTCAATTAGTTCAGAGAAGAATAACGCGCTACTTTGATCGGAGTCTCAAAGAGTACTCATTGCATCTTGGGGTCCCAATGGAGCAATTGCAGCAATTTATTAGAGGGGATATTCAGGACATAATTAACGTATTCTTAGAGCGTTTAGCTCCTGACCTGACTAATCCAGATACTAAACAACCGTTCACTGATGCAAATGAGTTGGCCCTATGGAGTGGATTAATAGACACTAGTCATCCCTAATAAGAAACTCACTTTTCTCTAGAAATTTAGATCTACTACAAGGGTATCTATCTCCGGCACGTTGAACGCTGCTTACTCTACTCGGGTATATTTCCGATGTCAGAGGCGATCGCCTCTAGCTTCATCTCCAACTGCTCAATCGAAGGTAGGTTCTCTTGAAGTTTGCCGGGTAGCTGATGGGTCGCCACCGCGATCGGTGTGTTCAAGTTTCGGAGGGCATACTCTGCCTTTGTCTTCCTCTTGGATTTGCAGAGAATCAGTCCGATTGTCGGGTTATCGGTCTCATGGCGCATCAGGTCGTCTACTGCCGACACGTAAAAATTCATTTTTCCAGAGTATTCCGGCTGAAACTCGCCCATCTTTAAGTCGATCACAATGAAGCAACGCAGCTTGAGGTGGTAGAAGAGCAAGTCCAAATAAAAATCCTCACCATCAACCTCAAGGTGGTACTGACTGCCAACGAAAGAGAACCCAATGCCAAGTTCGATCAGGAAATCACGGATATGATTGACCAGTGCCTGCTCTAATCCACGCTCCTGTATGTCGTCCTGAATTGAGAGAAAATCGAAGCAATAGGGATCTTTAATTAGATTCTGTGCCAGGTCTGACTGGGGTTTGGGTAATGTGCGCTCGAAATTCGTGACAGCTTTACCCTGCCTTCCGAAAAGATTGCTTTCAATCTGCCAGACTAGGACATCCCTACTCCATCCGTTTTCGATGGCTTTTTCTGCGTACCAGAGCCGTTGCTCCTGGGTCTTTACCTTGTCGAGAAGAGCAATGTTGTGCCGCCACGGTAATTTACCAACGCTGCGTTGGTAAATTGCTTCATCTGGGTATGCCTCTGCAAAAGCCTTCATGTAGCCCAGGTTGGAGCGGGAAAATCCTTTGATTTCTGGAAACTCCTTCCGTAGGTCTTTAGCCAAGCGTTCGATCACCCTGGTTCCCCATCCCTCGCTCTGTTGTTGTTCCAGAATTGAGCGTCCAATTTGCCAGTAGAGGTGGATTAGCTCCTGGTTTACAGCCAGCGCCGCCCTAACTTGAGCGGTTCTAATCCGCTCTTTGAGTCGATTTAGAAAGTCATCGTAGTCCTGGGGCAGGGAAAGCAGGCGATCGCTCACGAAACTCGCACTCTAAAAATCTGGGGTTCAGCCTCTTATCGTGACATGATCCCAATGCATTTGCTTAAAATTGGCGAGATTTTAGGTTCATGGAGATGCGATTCCTGGCATCATTAAGAGCAAAGAGGTTATCAGAATAGCAATGCTCATTGGTGTTTTAAACAGAAAAGGGGGATGTGGTAAGTCAACAACGGCTGTCCATTTGGCGTACTGGCTATCTCAGAAGCAGCAACGTGTAATCCTGATTGATTCAGATGGGCAGATGAGTTCCAGCCAGTGGCTCAAGAAGTTGGATATGCCTTCTGTCGTGATTGATGACCCCGATGACCTGTTTGACCAGATCGGCAAGCTATCTGAGGAGTATGATTCCGTCGTTGTAGATTCTCCTTCCGTTCTAGGGGAACCAGCTAAGTCTGTATTACTCAGCGTGGATCTGGCGATTGTTCCGGTACAACCTTCCAACCTGGATCTCCTCTCAGCCAAGGATATCGTTCGTTTGGTTCACCAGGCGCAAAAGATTCGGAAGGGCGCACCCAAAGCAGCGATGTTTCTCAGCCGAGCGTCTCGGGGAACCGTGCTCATGAGAGAGGCTCAGGAAGCATTGAGCAAAACTCAAGGGTTTGTACTGCTGGATTCTGTAATTTACCAACGGCAGGCGATCGCTGATGCACCCGGACAGGCAGCAACAGTTTTCACAATGTCGGGAGAAGCTGCTAACTCTGCTGCGAAAGATTATGACAGTTTGTTTGAAGAGGCTGTGAGTTATGGCAAGGCGAAATAGTTTGAAAGACGAATGGCAATTTGAGGCTGATGCTACTTCTGTGGATAAGCAGAGCCTTTCAGTTGAATCAATTACCTTGCCCGCAAGTCAGCCCCGCCGTTATTTCGATCCCGAAAAACTCCGGCAGCTTACGGAATCGGTTCGGCAGCATGGAATTCTTGAACCTATCCTGGTTCGTCCCTCTCAGAAGGAGGGATTGTATGAGTTGGTTGCCGGGGAGCGACGGTTCAGAGCAGCCCAGGAAGTGGGGTTATCTTCCGTTCCGGTCACAATTCGAGAGTTGAGTGATGAAGAAGCTCTACAGCTTGCCCTGGTTGAAAACTTACAGCGCGAGGATTTGAACCCTGTTGAAGAGACGGAGGGAATTCTGCAATTGCTGGCTCTCAGGCTCAAAATTCCCCCGATTGACGTTCCCCCTCTCCTTTACAAAATGCGAAATGAGGCGATCGGCACAGTTAATCAAAACGTTTTGATTAGCTCAGAAGCTGAATCAGTACAGGCTGTTTTTACCGAGGTGGGGACGATTACCTGGGAGTCCTTTGTAACTAGCCGACTCCCTCTTCTCCGGCTACCACCAGAGATCCTTGAAGCTCTCCAAAGTGGGAAGATTGCCTACACCAAGGCACAGGCGATCGCTCGCGTGAAGGACGACAACCAGCGCAAGGAACTGTTAGAAGAAGCGATCGCACAAGACTTCTCCCTAAGCCAAATTAAAGAGAAGGTCGCTATCCTTAAATCTCCTAAAACGGATGTCGAGGCTGAGCCGTCATTGAGAAGCCAGATTGATGATGTTTTGCGACAAGCGAAGCGATCCAAGGTATGGGATGACCCCAAGAAGCAGCGCCGGCTAGAAAAAATATTGACAGAACTAAAGATGCTAGTAGACGATGCTGATTAATGTTCTTTAAAGAAATTTATCTGAAGTGGGAAATATTTCCGCTATGCTGATGTCTGAGCAAAGAATTGTTTCATTTAAATCTGGGCTAATCTGATAACAAGGGGATGGGTTAATCAAAACGTTTTGATTAACACTAAGGGATCGTTAATTAGTTGGTGTATTAGCTTTTAACGCTTCTAAGTAAACAGCAGATGTTCTTTAATAGCCACATCTGCTGTTTAGAGGAAATCATGCAAGCATCAGCTATGCAGACTCTGCCAATTCTGGTAAGAATCTGTTCTTCTCAAGCTTGCGGAACCGAGCTAATCGTTCTAACCACTCATGTTTGTAAATCTCCATCTGAACTGGGGAGAAGACAAACTCATCACACGTACCATCCCCAACTAGGTAAATTAGCGCGGCTTGTTCAACTGGGTACAACAATTCGATCGGAAGATAATACGCAGCAAGTTGCAGAATCTTATCTTGAACCCAGTCCAGAGAGGTCTTCGCCTTTGAAGAGGTTTTTAAGTCGCTCAACGTGAGTTTGCCTTTGTATGAGCTTAGCTGGTCAATAACCCCATAGTACCGATGAGTAAAGCTAACGACCATCTGCTCAGAGAGGATTGACGGTTCATAGTTAGGCAACACCTTCTCCAAAGCTTGAAAATATGGCTCAAATCTACTGCTAACTGGCGGAGGAACTTCGCCAGTTACGTAGGAGTGAAGCAGGGCATGGGCAGCCTTTCCAGCAGCAATTGCCTCATTTCGAATTCGCTCTGCTTCTTGCACTCCAACACGCTGCTCCCACCGCTGTAAAGCAGCTTCAGATGCGGGGTCTTTAGTTAATCCTTGGATTGCGCCAACACTGTAGAATGTACTGTCTTGGCATGGTTCCAACCCATGGGGTACGTAGCAGAACTGCCCTAGGTATTTCCGACCTTGTAACACTGGGAGATGTTGCTGATTAGGATCAGCAGGGCGCAAGGTTTTATCAGGTGCACGAAAATAGAGTGCTGCTGCACTCAAAGATTGAGATAGAATAGTCATAGTTATTTTTGAACTCGGCGATTTCACACAGGTGTGATGTCGCCGTTTTTGTTGGCTTATTCACCTGTGTGATCGAAATATAGCTTGACGCTATATTGTCGTCAATAGGTCACGCGATGGTGTAAAGTTTATCTGTTGGATCAACTAAAGCCGATATAGCGGTGCTAAATTAGCAAGCATGGAACATGATTTGCCTAGGGACTTCCCAACCAGAATCAAGCGGTTGCGTACCAAACTTGGATTGACTCAGAAAGCGATGGCTGAAGTGATGGGGTTGTCTTTTACCTCTGTCAACCGATGGGAGAACGCTAAGGCTGAGCCATCTATCCTTGTTTGGAACCGCATTCTTCGTGCTGAAAGCTTGGGAATTGAAGCACTGAAGCCAGATTATATCGAGCAACTTCTATCTGGGGAACCGATCCTAGAACCTGTTCTCGAAGAAGTAATAGAGGAGGTACCTGACTTTTCTGCTGAACCAGATATTGTTTGGGTTGTTTCCGAAGCAGAACGATTGACCTGTGGGCATTTATTCAACCCTACCTTTGCCACTGAAACATCCCAAATTGACCCCTTACCCCACCAGCGAGTTGCAGTCTATGACTTCATGTTGAAGCAGCCTAGGCTACGGTTTCTGCTGGCAGATGATGCAGGAGCTGGGAAGACCATTATGACTGGTCTCTACATCCGAGAGATGATATCGAGACGATTAATAAATCGAGTGCTGATTGTGCCGCCTGCTGGCTTAGTTGGCAACTGGGCAAGAGAAATGAGAGCGCTCTTTAATCTACCGTTTCAAGTTGCAGTAGGCGCTGATGCCAGAATGGGTAACCCGTTTGTAGGTACAGACAGCAACCTGCGGATTGTTAGTGTAGATACACTGTCCGCTCAAAGGATGTTCTCTCGGCTGCAAGCACCGGATGTTGTTCCCTACGATCTTGTAGTTTTTGATGAAGCCCACAAACTATCAGCAACGCAAGAAGCGGATTTCAGTGTACGCCGAACTCGCCGATATCGCCTAGCGGAAACCTTAGCTGGAATTAGTAGCGCTGATCCAGATTGGCAGTTGACATGGAGTTGCCGACATCTATTGTTACTAACTGCAACCCCACACATGGGTAAGGACTTACCCTACTACTACTTATGGCGGCTATTAGAACCAGAAATTTTATCAACGCGGGACGCGTTTGATGCTTATCCACTAGAAGCAAGAGCGCACCATTTTATTCGTCGCACTAAAGAAGAAATGGTGGACTACAACGGAAATCGTATCTATCCTCTACGAACCTCGGATACTCTTAGCTATGTGTTGACTCAAGGTGAAATTAGCGAGCAGGCACTCTACGATCAAACGACTCAATACATTCAAAAATTTTACAATCGTGCCCGAATATTGAACCGTTCTGCTGCTCAACTAGCAATGAGCATTTTCCAGCGGCGATTAGCAAGTTCAACTTATGCGTTAATGCGCTCATTTGAGAATCGCTTGAAGAAACTGGATGGGCTGATCGAAGAAATTGTGTCTGGACGGTTGGATTTGGAAGAACTGTCGTTGCGTCAAGGGCGATTAGACAGAGATGCTTATGATGCTCTAATCGAAACTACGGCCGAGGAAGAAGAGAGTGAGGACGAATGGGAAGGTAATGAAATTGCAGAGAACAAGACGTTGGGTGGTGTTGCAGCAGTTTCTTTAGACGAACTGCACGTGGAACGACATCAAGTGAATCATCTGTTGAAGCTGGCGCAGCAGGTTTATCAGATGGGACAAGAGTCGAAGTTTGAGAAGCTACGGGAAGCTTTAAGTGATCCTCACTACAAAGCAGAAAAATGGCTAATTTTTACAGAACACCGCAACACACTGGAGTTCTTAGTACAGAGGTTAGAGAGTTTAGGCTACACCGATAAAGTGGCGCAAATTCATGGGGGCATGAACTATGAGGAAAGAGAACGACAGGTAGAGTTGTTTCGCCGTGAGGATGGGGCCAATTACTTGGTGGCGACAGATGCTGCGGGGGAAGGAATTAATTTGCAGTTTTGTTGGTTGATGATCAACTACGACATTCCGTGGAATCCGGCTCGATTAGAACAGCGTATGGGTCGAATTCACCGCTACAAACAGAAACGGGATGTAATTATCTTAAATCTTTTGGCTCAAGGAACTCGTGAGGGACGAGTTCTAAAAACATTATTGGACAAATTAGAACGAATTCGTCAGGAGATGGGTTCAGACAAAGTTTTTGATGTAGTGGGGCGAGTGTTCAAAAAACTTTCTATCAAACAATATATGGAGCAATCTTTAACTGAAGAAGGAGCGAGAATTGCTCAGCAGGAGATTGAGTCACTGTTGACGAAGCGGCAGATTGAGAAAGAGATTCAGAAGCGGGAGCAAGAACTTGGATTTAGTTTTAAATCCAAGTCTGTTTCACCAAAATCTTCCAATCAATTACTAACCCAATCCCTTGCCTTATCGCAACTGTCCTCACTAAAACAGCAATTAAGCCATGAGGAGTTACGATTACTCCTGCCAGGTTATGTTCTGCGGTTACTGACAAAAGCAATGCCACTACTGGGAATTGCTTTTGAAGGCAACATCGATGGCTACTTTTCCTTCAAAGCAATTCGTTCTGGTGCACTTGATCCGCTTTGGCTTACTTTGGAGACATATCCCTCTGAGAATCGGAATCGCTTTACAGTTTACAAACCAGGCGATAAACGATCAGTTATTCATCCTGACGCGGATTTACCATCGATCTTCTTACATCCCGGCGAACCCGTTTTTGAGCGCCTCTGCGCTTATATTCGGTCGCAGTTTGCTGATCGGGCACTAAAAGGAGGAGTATTTGTTGATCCGACAGTGGTACAGCCCTACCTGTTTCATTTATTGCGGGTAACTGTGCTGCGGAAAGCAGACCCGGCTTTTCCAAACCTAGCCCAGGAAGAGCAGTTGGATTATCGTCTAGTAGGGTTGAAGCAAGATCAGTCAGGACGAATTACACCCTGTTCAGTGGAGCATTTGATGTTGCTGAAGGGAACTAAGGGTATTGCAGCTAAAGCAGAACAGTTAGTGGCTTCGAGTCGTGAATCTTGCAAATTGGCAAAAGCTTTCGCACTAGAGCGAGTGGCAAGGACGTATGCTGACCAGAAAATTCAGGAGGTTCAAGCGGCTTTACCAGAGAAGGAAGATTTCTTGCGGCGTGGTTATGACTATCAGGAAGCAGAACTAGCAGCAGCACGGGCAAAGCAAACTGAAAAAGCACGGACAGGTAACATTCGAGCGAAAGGGGAACTAACGCGGATTAAGGAGCGCCAACGACGGCTAGCTTCTATTAGGGATGAAGCGATCGCAACATTGCGACGAGAACCAGAGTTAATTGTGCCTGGTGAGGTTTCATTCTTGGCTCATGCGTTAGTGTTACCGTCAAGTGATCCGGAAGAGATGCAGCGTTTTGACCAGGAGGTAGAAGATATCGCGATGAAAGTAGCACAGGGATATGAAGTAGCACAGGGTGCAACTGTTCGGGATGTTTCAACTCCTAGTCAAGCAATTGAAGCTGGATTAAGCGAATATCCAGGATTTGATTTGTTATCAGTACGACCTAACGAGTTACAAGGACGGGCAATTGAAGTAAAGGGGCGTAAAGGAATTGGTGTTGTAGAGCTTACTGACAACGAATGGAGTAAAGCATGTAATTTGCGCGGTCGCTACTGGCTCTATGTCGTTTATGAGTGTGCTTCTGCTCATCCCCGGTTGCTACGAGTACAAGACCCGTTTGGAAAACTAATGGCACGTACCAGTCAACATTGGCTGATTAACGAACGAGATATTTTTAACGCTGCAGAAGCTGATTAGAAATTTATTTATTGAGTGACTAGAGGAGAAGTAAATGCAAATCAAATTTGCAAGCAAAAACCCATTTTATTAGCTAATGGCGAATTACTTAAATTTTTGAGGATTGAAGAGACCGAATCACTAATCAATAAAGGACAAAATTGTTGAATGGTATATACGGTTTGGAGCGCGTTTAATCAGTTTAGACAGAATACTGTTGACCTTGATCCTAATGCTGTCAAAGTTGCGAGGTCAAGTCGAGATCACCTCTTTGAGCAAATTGAAAGACTTGCTCAGAATAATGTTGGGTTTCCTAAATTACAAGGTTCATTCCTACCTTTTGGCTCATTTGCACGACGAGCAAAGACACGTCCCTTAAATGATATTGATCTGCTTATTCTCCTTAAAGGAAATGGGCTAGAGGTTCAGCAGGCATGGTCGTCGCTCTACACCTATCGATTGAAGCTTGTCAATAGTAAGGCTCCTCTAGCCTTCTTTGTAGATGAATATGGATACATCAATTCAACCAGAATTCTGAATAGCTTCAAGTCTAATTTGAGTTTGGTTAGTAGTTACCAAAAGGCTGAATTGAAACGGTCGATGCAGGCCGTTGTATTGAATTTGAAATCTTACTCTTGGGTTTACGATATTGTTCCAGCAGTGCCAGTAGAAGGTTATGACGGTAAGATCAGTTATTTCTTAATCCCAGATGGGGCTGGGAATTGGATTAGAACTGATCCGCGCACTGATTCCAAAAATATCACTGAGGTCAGCCTAAAACATAATGGTAAATTTTTACCTACAATGAGGCTGCTGAAATATTGGAATTTTAGAGTTCATAAACCTCGGCTTGCTTCTTATTATTTTGAGACGCTTGCAATCAAAGTCTTTCAATATGCCCCTGCTATTGAGGACTATCCAAAGGCAATTAAGTATTTCTTTGACTATTGTCCTAGCTATCTCCAATCGTCTTGTCCTGATCCTAAAGGTTTAGGTTCAAATTTAGATGAGAACGTAACTTGGGAAACAAAAACGAAGGTTGTTCAGGCGATGAACGGGGCCTCAAAGCTTGCAACAGCAGCTTTCATTCATGAGGCAAGAGCAGAACAGAAACAGGCGATTGCCTGCTGGCGGCAAGTGTTTGGTTCGGAGTTTCCTATCTATGGTTAATCCAGGAAGTCCTTCACGACACGATCCACGAGCTATTTGCAATGCCTACTTTGTATTAGCAAAAAAATGGCTAACATTTGCGTTGCTTTGTAAGTTGCTGATTTTTGTAGTTGGAACGATTACAGTTTTTGTGCCAAGTCTTGGAGGTTACATCCCCCCTTTATTGATTACGCTCTTCGCGATCATTGCAGAACTGTTTTCATGGCGCTCTGATGTATACAAGGGTAGTGCTGAAGCATTGCTTAGGAAGTTAGATGCCAGAGATTCATTGGGTTGGGCCATTTCTGGAGCAGAGATGTCTGACTTGGGAATTCGTAGTCCGAAGAAGTTGAGCAAACTTGTGTCTGCTGCTGCTCTAAACCAAGAGTATTTTGCTAGTCAAGAAGGAGTTGGTGCAAAGCGAACGTTAGAAAACATTCAAGAGTCGGCCTGGTGGAGCAAACACTTATCTGAACGAATGGGGCAGTACTATCTGCTCCTAACTGTTGGTCTGATTATTGGGCTAGTTTTGGTGTTAGCTGCAAGTGTTGAAACAGTTCGTAACTACACTCTTTTGGTTGGAATTGGGCGAGTTGTAACGGCTTCGCTCATGTTGGTGTTTTCGCTGGGCTTATTTCGGTCAGTGCTGGGTTACTACAGCTTTGCTGGGAAGGCGGCGCGAATTGAGGAGAGGATTGAGCATTTATTGGGAAACGTCTCGATCACTGAAATTGATGCCATTAAAGTCATGCATGAGTATCAACTCGCCCGCTCGTCTGCACCGTTAATTCCATCTTGGCTATGGGAGCAGATGAAGGATGATCTCAATGAAATGTGGCATCAGTATCGACAACCACACGCAAATCAGCCATAGGGGAAGTGGAACATGACAGATTTACAAGGTCGTCGGTTGATTGAGGTGGCATTTCCACTCCGGCAAACTTCTATTGACTCAGTTCACGAGAAGAACGTCCGGCATGGTCATGTCTCGACATTGCACCTCTGGCCTGCACGTCGTCCACTGGCAGCTTGTCGAGCTGCACTGATCGCTACCTTGCTTCCAGATCCGGGTAATACAGAAGAGCGCAGACAGCTATTGGAAAAGCTAGGCGGACGAACGACGCCGGTGCTTAAACGGAAAAAGATGCCGAGTGGCAAGGTTGAAGAAGCGGAAGTTGAAGAAACGGTCGGTGGCATTTTGCACTGGGGACGGGAGTCTAGCCCAGACTTGGAATGGTTTCGGCAAAAAATTCGAGAAGCTTATGGTGGTAGATCCCCCAAAGTGCTTGATCCATTTGCAGGAGGTGGGGCAATTCCTCTAGAGGCAATGCGATTGGGTTGTGAGGCAACAGCGATCGATTTGAATCCGGTCGCATGGTTTATTCTCAAATGTACATTGGAATATCCACAGAAGTTAGCAGGACAATACCGCCCACTACCACAGTTTGCCTTGGAGTCACCGGAGTTTATGGAAGGTTTCTTTAAGGGAACGGGGAAACTAACTAAGAAACAACTGGAGCGCAATTTAGAAACGGTGCAATTGGGATTGTTCCCACCACCGGATGTGGGGTTGGGATGGCATGTACGAGCGTGGGGCTGGTGGGTATTGCAACGTGCCAAACAGGATCTCGCCAAATTCTACCCAACCTATGCCGAGTGCCGTCGTGAGGATGGTGGAGTTGAACGAGTGTTATGTCCCCTCAAACTTAACGGCAATGTTGATCATGAAGCACTAGAAGCACTTCGACCGACTAATGCTTCTCCTTGGATTGTGAAACCAACGGTTGCCTATCTCTGGGCACGGACGGTGCAGTGTAAAAACTGTCGAGCCACGATTCCACTGTTAAAAACGCGATGGTTATGCAAGAAAGATAACAAACGAGTGCTGCTGAACTTAGAACTGAATTCAGAAAAAAATGGTGTGGTGTTCAGTGTGGAGAATAATGTGCCGAAGGTTGGTAAGAACACGGCACAGCGACGGGAGCATGACAAGAAGATTGGCATGGGGACAATGTCGAAAGCTGGAGCTTCTTGTCCTTGCTGCAAAGTAGCAATTATGACGATGGAAGACATCAGAATAGCAGGAAGGGCAGGCAAACTAAATTCTGTGATGACGGCTGTAGTTGTAGACGGATTAAATAGCAAGGAATACCGAGATCCCACTACAGAAGAACTTGAGGTTTTTTCTCAGGTTAATCAAGAGCTAGAACAGGTTTTTTCAGAGATTCCATTTAATTTTCCTAATGAACCAACACCAGGACCAGCAGGACCTCAAAAAAAATCTTCGTCCCTAACAATCTACGGCTTTTTAAAGTGGAAAGATATTTTTACCTCTCGCCAACTTCTCGCTTTAGGTACGTTCATTAAACACACTCGCATAGCTTATCAAGCTTTAAAAGATGAAGGTTACCCAGCAGATTTAGTTGAAATTATTGGAGCATATTTGGCATTGTCAATTAGCCGTATGAGTGATCGCTCCAGCACAATTTGTCATTGGAGCTTAGGCCGAGAAACAATACAAAATACCTTTTCACGTTTTGCGCTTCCCATTAGCTGGGATTTTTCAGAAAGTAACCCAATAGCTACAAGTTCGGGTACTTATGATGGTCAGATTGATTGGATTACCAAAGTAATTGATCACTGTGCTACAGCTGAACAAGCTGCTGATCCCTCTAGTGTCAGGCAGATGTCTGCTCTCGCGATACCAGAGCAAGAATATTGGGATGTAATCATGGCTGATCCTCCCTATTACGAGAGCATTATCTACTCAGACATTATGGATTTCTTCTATGTCTGGCTCAGACGTACCCTTTACGGTTTATCGCCAGAATTAGATGCCATTTTTCATGAGCCATTAGCTCCAAAGTGGAACCATGAAAAAAATGATGGTGAGTTAGTTGATGAACCAGGACGACATGGTTGGGACATTAGAAAAGGAAAGGACGTTTACGAAGACGGCATGTTTCGGGCTTTCAAAGCTTGCCACAAAGCTTTGAAGCCCAACGGTAGATTTGTCATTGTATTTGCAAATAAGAAGCCAGATGCGTGGGAAACTCTTGTTTCCGCAATTATTCGAGCAGGTTTTATTGTGGATGGAAGTTGGCCCATTCAAACTGAAATGGGTAATCGAACTCGTGCGATTGCTTCTGCAGCCCTTTCTTCCTCTGTTTGGCTTGTTTGCAAAAAGCGCCCTACTTCTTCCCGTCCTGGTTGGGATAACGCTGTATTAGAAGAAATGCACGCTAATGTGCAAACTCAACTACGCGAATTTTGGGATGCAGGTATTCGGGGGCCTGATTTTGTGTGGGCAGCAACAGGTCCTGCACTAGAGGCATTCAGTCGTTATCCAGTCGTCAAAAAAGCGAACGAATCTGGTGTGATGAAAGTCGAGGAGTTTCTCGATCATGTTCGCCGCATGGTTGTTAACTTTGTCATCGGACGTATTCTTCCTGAAGGCGACTCTGAAGTCGCTAGTGGCTTGGATGATATTACGGCCTACTACCTACTGCACCGCCGAACTTTCGGCATGGAAGAAACACCGATCGGAGCTTGCATTCTCTATGCCCTTTCTTGTGGACTCAAAGATCGTGATTTAGTTGATCTAGACATCATCAGTCGTAGCGGTACTGCTGCACCTGTTGAGGAGCCAGAGGATGAGCTTGACCCTGATGCAGACGAACCCGTTAGTAAAGGCAGCACCGTCAAACTCAAGCCGTGGCACCAGCGGGATCGACGCAATCTTGGTTATGAAGCTCCAGGTGGCAAACCAGTTCCTCTTATCGACCAAGCCCACCGTCTCATGTATCTCTGGAGAGCAGGCGACAAAAGCAAAGTGGATGAGTACCTTAAAAGTAGAGGATTGCATCACAACGTGCTTTTCCACCAGCTTCTTCAGTCTTTGATTGAACTGTCAGAAAACAGCGAACGTGCCACTCTGGAGAGCATTAGTAACGACATAACCCCCAAAGCCACTGCTGTTGTACGGGAGCAACTGTCAATCTATGACAGCGAAAAGACTGATAGTCCAGACCCCACAGAAGAAGGGGAATGATAAGTACAGAAACCCTATTGCCAGGATCTTAATTAACCTAACCCGTAAACACATATGAGCAAAACAGCATGGAAACCGTGGCATCAGGTCGTTGAGCTTCAAGATGAGTTGAAGCTGGGCGAATTAACGCAGGCAATCTTTGCCGCTGACTTATGTGACGTAGTGCTGCAACGAGGTAAGCGTCAACTTCACGAAGATCCTGCTCAATTTTTCGAACTCACCTATCCAACTCAAAACTTGCTAGATCTTGCAAAAGATGTGTTGTGGCGATTAGCAGGGCGCACTCCAAAAGCGGTTCGCCAGCTAGAACTTACCTATGGTGGTGGTAAAACTCATGCCCTAATCACTCTTTATCATCTAGTGCATCAGCCCACTAGCTTGCCCGATCATATTGCCGCAGTTCAAGAATTTAAGGCTCATATCGGTATTGACCTCCCTCAAGCTAGGATCTCTACACTCACCTTCGATCGTCTAGATACAGTACGTGGTTTGGAGGTAAAAGCACCAGATGGCAGCATTCGTCGTTTTCTCTATCCATGGACGGTGCTGGCATTTCAACTTAGTGGACAGCGAGGCTTAGAACTCCTCGGTATGACAGACGATACTGAGCGCGAAACTCCACCACTCACGAATGTTCTGGAAGATGTTTTGAGTTTGCCCGAGCAAGAAGGGTTGTCCAGCTTGATTTTGATTGATGAAGTGCTGATGTGGGCGCGCACTAAAGCTGGTGAGAATGAAGTATGGCGCGGGCGATTGCAAGATTTCTTTCAGTGCTTAACCCAGGCTGCTGTACGAGTTGACCGCTGTGCAATCGTTGCTTCCCTACTGGCAGCGGATCCCAAAAAGAATGATCCGTTAGGCAAAAAGATTGCTAGTGAACTCTATGCCGTTTTTCGTCGGGAGGGAGAGGCAGGGATATTACCCGTGGCAAAAGACGATGTTGCTAACATTTTGCGTCGTCAACTCTTTAAAGCTGAGTCCATTCGCGATACCAGTAAATTCCGCCCTCAAGTCCTTGCTGCTTTGCAAGGTATTTATACTTTCGACGAAGAGACTCGCAAGGAAGGTAGCACTGCCGAGGAGCGTTTCCTCAAAAGCTATCCCTTCCACCCTGACCTGACTGAGGTGTTTTACACCAAATGGACACAGTTAGAAAGCTTTCAGCGAGCGCGAGGTGTACTGCGAACATTTGCAATGGCACTCCAAGACGCCGTTCATTGGGACAATTGCCCTCTTATCGGCACCAATGTTTTTCTAGGAGCACCGCGTAATCTCGGCGATCCGCCTCGACCTGGACTCTCAGATGCTGCTACTGAACTGACTGGAATTGCCAGTTCGGATGAATACGAAGGCAAAAAGATTGACTGGTCAGGAATTCTGGAAGGAGAGCTTACCAAAGCACAAGATATTCAGTTTGAGGCAGTTGGCATTGAGCATCGAGAAGTTGAACAAGCTGTTTTCGCCACCTTTCTACACTCGCAACCCATTGGTCAACAGGCAAAAGCTCTAACCCAGGAAGTTTTTATTTTAGTTGGGCAGACCAAACCCGATCGCATTGATCTGCAGAAGGCTCTGCTGCGGTGGAAAAAAGTTTCCTGGTTTTTGGATGAAGACCTTCTACAGGAAGTGGAAGCTGTTTCTGATACCTCTGAATCCTTACCAAAAGCATGGCGGCTTGGTCCAAAACCAAACTTGACTCAAATGCATGATGTTGCCTGTAGGCGGGTAACTGATTTAATTGAGCCAAGACTGATTAGTGAAATTGGGAAATTGAAAACGTTAACGGCTGGCGCAAGTGGTGCTGGAATCAAAGTTCATACACTTCCTCCTCATCCCAAAGATATTTCAGACGATGACGAATTCCATTTCGCGATTCTTGGACCTAAAGCTGCTTCGTTGCCGAATCGTCCTAGTCCTGAAGCTAAACGGTTCATTGAGGAAACGACTGGTGCTGACAAGCCGAGAGTTCACCGAAACGGAATTATTCTGGCAGTCCCTTCACCAGACGGACTTGAAGCTGCGAGAGAAGCAATTCGTCAGTATATAGGTTGGGAAGAAGTTAGAACTCAACTACAAAATAGTACTGATCAGGAACTAGATTCAATTCGCCTTCAGCGATTAAACAAATTCATTGACGATTCTCGGAAGGAGATTGCAGGTGCAATTCAACAAGCCTATTCAATTGTCATTACGGTTTCTGATAAAAATGAAATTCAAGCATTTAAAGTTACCGTTGGTGACGATAACTTATTCAATCTGATCAAGCAAGATACTCGATCGCGCATCAAGGATACAGCTATTAACGCTGAATCTCTAGTTCCAGGTGGTCCTTACGATCTATGGCGCGAAGAAGACCCAGCCCGTCGAGTGAAAGATTTAGTTGGGGCGTTTGCTCAATTTCCTCGACTGCCCAAAATGCTTAACAGCAAAGCCATCCTCGACACATTAGTAACAGGTTGTGAAGAAGGACTTTTTGTCCTGCAATTGACACGCCCTGATCGTTCCCTTCGTACCTTCTGGCGAGAAACTCCTGATGACGCAGCTTTAAAGGATTCCAGTTTAGAAGTTGTGTTGCCGGAGAAGGCAACTCTAGCTGCGATCTCGCCAGCCCTTCTACTACCTGGGAAACTACCTGAACTCTGGCAAAACGCAGTTCTGTCTTTAGAAGAGCTATACCACTACTTCTCTGGCGTACAAGAAATTCAAATTCAACGTGATGGTTATACTGAACCTGCTTTCATTCCCAAAGCAGCTCCCGAAGTAGTGAACGAAGCCATCGCCTCAGCGGTAAAAATGGGCAAACTATGGCTGACCTCTGGTCCTGCCAGTATCTTATCTGAACCTGTTCCAGCTGGCTTACTTACTACTAGTGCTCAACTTCAGCTTCCACCTCAATCTATCAGCATACTCGACATCTTGCCGACAAACCTTCCAGACTCCTGGAATGAAGGAATTACAACTGCATTAGCCCTTTCTGCTGCTCTTTCCCACAAATTTGGTCAAACTCTTCCCTGGTCAATTATTCGAGATGTCATTGATGGTGCTTGTAAAGCACAGCTTTTAGAACGTACACCGGATTCAGGTTCTTGGCCCTGCGATTATGGTGGTGCTGGAGCTATCAAGTTAAGGCTACCCGATTCATCTAGCTCACCTTCACTTCCTACTGTCACTCCTAACGTTGCGGATCCTGCACCCCCAGCGTATGAGTCAAGGATGCGAGTAGCAGAAGCAGTGCTACAACCAAACCAGCTCCAGGATCTTGCCGATCAAATTGGAGACATCGCCAAGGTTGCTGTGGGGTTGAACCCAAAATTTACCATCCGCATTGAACTGGGTGAATCAGTACAACCCTCTGACGAGGTCATCGACAAGATTAATCAACTGTTGAAGGATGTTTCGGATGATCTGCAATTTCAGTAGAACACCAAACAGACGCTTTACCCCATTTGAATATGGAAGTTCACTTAAAAGTAGAACGATAAGTTTTGCTTAAGCTAGTTTGATTTTAGAAACCGTATCAACGGAGGAATAGGTATTTGAGGTGGATACATTAACTTTTGATGATTTCCTAATGTAGAATTGGCTGAACACCCGTACTGCTTCAGCCGTGAAAATCAACCGCCACGACCAAGCCAAGATCTTGTCAGCGCAGGAGATTGCTTGGCTGTTTGACGGAAAACTGGGGTTGGTTTCAGATCTGAAGCTATTGCGGCTGCTGGTTTGGTTCGAGGGAGTGAAAGGGATGGAGGCGATCGCCTCCCTGTCGTTGCTCTCTTATATAGAAGGATTGCCGACCGGTCGCGATCGGGCGTTGTTTGGCATCTGCCTCTACACGACTGCGCGGGTCAACGAGGCATGTTCGTTGCATACTGCTGATGTGTATGGGGCAGATGGGCGGGTGCGCGATCGCATTACCTTCCGGCGAGCCACAACAAAGGGAAAGCAGGAGACACGATCCGTTCCGGTGTCGCCGGAGTTGAGGGAATTGTTGATGGGGTATCGGAGCGGTCGTCCCTACCTATTTCCAGGACGCTGGGGTAGAGGACATATTTGCCCGGAGTCTGCTGATGCAATTTTACGGGCAGCCTTTAAACGGTTAGGGATTGAGGGAGCCAGTACTCACAGCTTCCGGCGCACAGCAATTACCTGGATGCACAATGAGCGAGTCCCAATTAAGCATATTCAGTCGATCTCTGGACACAAGAGCCTGTCGGCGTTGCAGCGTTACATCGATGTGACCGAGAAGGATAAGGAGATGGCGATCGCCACGCTGAGTTTTCGATCGTAATGGTTTCTGCTGTCACTCTGGCAAAAAAGTCATCTGGATTGCACAAGGGAAACGCTTATTGGATAGCAGATGATTACGATTGCCCCTTGCTCTTGTAGTCCGGATGTCGAAAAACTGCCTACTTGCCTTAACCTCAGCGATAATGATGGATACAGCACAGGCATTCCGGGAAGCGTATGGCATACAGTGACTTCACCCTGCAAAAACTCAAGAAGGACTTTGGCTTACAGGTCGATGAGCAGCGCGACCTGTTTGCATCCGTTGAGCCTGTTGCGGGCAGTGACCTGTTGAATGATACGCTTCAAGAAACTGTGCAGTTGGCGATCGCGATCAATACCGAGAAGGCGCGATCGGAGATGATTATTACCCCTGTGTTACTAGAAGTGCGACGGCAGGCGAAGGGGCAGGTCAGCCTGTTTTCAGGCACAGAATTTAATGTAGATGAGACGAAAGGGTTGGTCGGCTACTGCGATTACATTCTCAGCCGCTCAAAAGAGCAACTCACCATCAATGCGCCTATCATTCTCATTACGGAAGCCAAAAACGAAAACATTAAAGCTGGCTTGGGGCAGTGTATTGCAGGTATGGTTGCCGCCCAGCAGTTTAACCAGCGGGAAGGGCAGGCAATTGACGCAATCTATGGAGCTGTAACCACCGGCGAAATCTGGAAATTCCTGAGACTGATAGGTACAACGGCTTCCATTGACCTGACCGACTACTACATCTCGCCCAATCTCAACAAAATCCTCGGCATTCTGGTTCATAGCTTGGGGTTACCGGTTCCTGCACTCTAGCTTTCTGCATTTCTTCGAAAACAGTGCGTCGTAGCCCCACATCCTCAACCAGATGAGAAAGGATGCAGTAGAGTGTGATCCTTACGCAGTAATTGTCGGCTCGTCCCCGGTCATGAGAATGACCTCCGCATCCAATGGCTTTAAACTTTGTTCAGCAAAGCACTGAAGGAGAAAAACAATGCCTCATATCAGCATCAAGCTTTATCCCGGCAGGTCGGAACAGCAGAAGGTTCGGTTTGTCGAGCAAATTGTGAAAGATGCGATGTCAATTCTCGAAAGCAGCGAAGACTCGATTTCGGTCGCGATCGAAGAAATCAACCCAGAGGCTTGGGTAGAGACAGTCTATAAACCAGAAATCTTGAACAACCCAGAGAATCTCTACAAAAAGCCAGGCTATAACCCACTGGAATAGAAGTAGACGGCTTCGACTTTTAAGATGAACAGCTATAGTGCGACACGCCACCCGTGTTAAAAAACGCCTGAGGTCTTAGACGATAGTATTTATCTTCTACGTCTTGTGATTGCTCATCATAGGGATAGCTAAAGACTTCTTGCAACTCTTTAACTAACGTATAGTCACCCTGCATGGCTTGTTGGTAGGCAGGGGCAATCAACCACTCTCGCCATGTGTATTTGGGGTTCGTCTGTTTCATCTTTGTGGATATCTCAGCCAAATTGCCGTCCTTAATGACGAGGTCGCGCCAGCTTTTTAGCCAAGATTTCCATTGTTCATCGAGTTGTGGTGAAGTTTCAACGTAGAAGCTTTTTTTCAATGCTGAAATATCATCTGGTATATGGGATAACTCGCGGAAGAAAATGGTGTAATCAACCTCTGAGTCAGTCATTAACTGCATTAATTTTTCAAATAGCTGTGGGTGATATTCAGTCAAGCCAAGTTTGTCTGCCCACATCTTTTGGATTTGTGTTTGCATGGCTTCTGAAAAGCCGCGACCTACCTGGTCGAACTGTTCTAACGCTTCAGCATCTTCTGTCAGTAGCAGTCTCACTGCTTTCCAAAACATGTAATAATTTGCTTCTGCTGCAATGGGCTGATTGAAGAATGAAAAGTGCTCACCGCCACCCGTCCAAGGTTGAAACCAAGGGTCAAATTTTTCACAAAATCCAAAGGGTCCATAGTCTAGGGTAAAGCCTCCAGCCGCGCAGTTGTCACTGTTAAAATTACCCTGGCAATAACCAACCCGTAGCCAATTAGCTACCAGGGTCGTGAGACGCTGGCGAAATAGCTTAGCCAACTCAACTAATTGATCGGCAAAACCGAGGCTTTGATTAATGTCGCTTTTGTACTCTCGCTCAATTAAGTGCGACACGATCATGCTCAACTCTTCTAATGCTTTTGGATGAGCATTGCTGCGAGTGCGGCGGGCAAATAACTCTAGCTGACCCACCCGCAAAAAGGAGGGTGCAACGCGAGTTGAAATGGCCACAGCATTGTCAACCAAAACATCAGGGTCAATCGAGTCGGAGTCTTGAGAATACCAAGGCCGGGTAACAGTCTCAGATTTAGAAACATACAGGGTCAAAGAGCGCGATGTGGGCACACCTAACGCTTGCATATAGTCTTGCGCTAGAAACTCGCGCACACTTGATCGGAGGACAGCGCGCCCGTCAGCACCCCGGCAATAAGGCGTTGGGCCACCCCCTTTCAATTGCATTTCCCAGCGCTGTCCATTGATGATTCCTTCAAATACAGATATCGCTCGCCCATCGCCATAACCATTACCCGTACCAAATGGACATTGTCGGGTATATTCGGTGCCATAAATCGACAGGGCATAACCCGTTGCCCAGCCCACCTGACGCATCGGCTCATGGGCAGCAGAGAGATCACCAGAAAATACACGGCGAAATTTTTCATTCAGCGCTAGTCCATCGCTCAACCCAAGTTCCTTAAAAAAAGTGCGGCTATGAGCGACATATTCTGGGTCTGCAATCGGCGTGGGTGTCACAGGTACGAAATGACCAGAAAAAACCTGGCGGGGCCGGTGATCATCACCATCGACCGTGGCATCAGGATCGGCATTTAAGGTATCCATCAGAGAATAATCCGCCAATTGAACAAACTCATCGAAGGTTGTTACGCAAGGCTCAGCAGAGGGTTTAGATGGATATGACATTGTTGCTAGCGCCGATACTGTCGGGAAGGATTCGTGTTTAATTGAGGACTTTGCAGAGGCTAACACATTAAATGTGAAGCTTTCCAGACTAAACCGACTGATTAGTGGGGGTAATTGAAGCAGACACCTTGAATTCCTTGGGTACTACCGGAGGAATCTGCTCATCTGAGCTTCAGCGCTACAAATAACCGAATAGCTGCCTGCCCAGCAAACAGTTAATGCTTTCATTTCGGTCGCCGCAAACCTGATCCAGTAAAGCTTTGATGCCTATACGATAAATTTTTCACGGTATCTCGGCTCAATGCCTGTTACTGGAAGCACTATTTATCGATCGCCATACTGAGAGCAATAATCTCCTCGTTTGTTGTTAACCCTAACAGCATCTCTTGCTGTGGTTGAGTCCGCTGCCCTGTAATGGCACATTGCTCTTCTTGTTGAGAGACTGCCCTAAACGTCGCTCGAATATCCGACATGGATAACAGTGGAGGATGAGAGGGCGATCGCCTATCTTCAACCGAGTACGATTCTCGTTCCGAGAGGCTACGCTAACGCACCTCATCCGACACCATCTGCTGATCCACAAACTGCCAAAGGACTTCTCGAATCAGGGTTTGATAGCCCTGTTCCCCAGAAATCTGCCGCAATCGCTCTTTCAATTCGGGTTCCATTCGGATACTCGTCACCTGCATTTCCGAAGTGTTACCCCGTTTGCGTGTATCCATAACCGAACATCCTAAATTTCAATTCCCGGGTGGACAATCTAATACTACAAGTGTAGTATGTAAGCATTCGACCTTGTAACACAAATACTACAATCTTCCATGATACGCATCCTTCACGCCACCTTAAGCAGCGCCATGCAGTGCCGACCTCAACACGGTCTAGGCAGAGCAGCGGCGCTGTTTGCGTTTGAGGGAACGTATTGGTTTAGCGGCGGTAAATCCGTCAGCGAAGGCATTGATAGCACAATTCCTGCGGAACGCTCCGCGAACGCCGGACGACTCAATCCGGATCAACTCACTAGCAGCGGGAGGTGCAGGGCAATCCTGACACCGACATAGGGAAAAGCATATCTATTTCCCCAACCCCCGCTCCTGGTCATCAGAGGCGGGGGTTATTTTTTGAGGAGAAAACTGATGCAGACCGAGCAGCGACAGAAAATTCCAATACTCCAGAACCATGTGGTGGTGTTCTCTAAGAACTACTTGCCCCTGGCACGGATCAACATTAAGCGGGCGATCGTGCTCCTGGTTACCGGACAGGCAGAGACCCTGGAGTTCAGTAGCACCCAGCAATGGGAAGTACGCTCTCCCAGTGTCGTACTACAAATTCCTAACCACATCCGGTTGACCAGTGGCAATCCAGAACGGCACTGGAAGGTTCCTCCGGTAAATCGTCGGGAAATCTTTCGCCGCGACAACTATACCTGTCAGTACTGCGGCAACACCAGGCACCTGACGCTAGATCACGTCATTCCCCGATCAAAGGGTGGAACCCATACCTGGGACAACGTAGTGACCGCCTGCGAGAAGTGCAATTCATGCAAAGGCGATCGCCTTCTGCATGAAACCGGGATGGTACTCCAAACCAAACCCAAAGCACCAATGCATCCTGCGTTAGCGCAGCTTTCCGCAGGAATCGCCTTCGCTGAGCAGTTCTGGAAAGAACAGCAGCCTATTGAACCCTGACCTCAAGCTAGAAAGGAGGCACGACCAATGTTGAAGCTGAATTACACCGACGTTGGGCTGTACATGGAGCGAACCATGACCAACCCCGAACTGTTGATTGCCCAGCGAGTCCTCCTGGCAATGCGGTTAGGGCAAACGCTCCATGTTGAACCCGGTTGTGCCTCCTTTCTGCTGCCTGCTGATATTCCTCAACTGAAAGTGCTGGAGATGGCACTGCATCAGGACTATGGCTCAGCAGTCACTCTCATTGCTGTAGACGAGGAGTTTGTGGAAGTCGGACTCAGTGGAAGCTGGATTGCCGAGGACAAGGACGCTCACGAAGGGATGTTCCTGGCAGTGATGAGCGATCGCGCTGAATTCCTGATTTACAAACTGTGGCGGATGAGTGAAGCCCGCATTTCCTCCCTGGCGTAAGGGGGAAAACCAGTAGGAGAGGGCGATACGACCATTTCTTTCTCGATCGCCCTCCTACTTAAGAAAAAAAGTTGTAGTACGGGGTTGACATTTTGTAGCACGTTTGTAGTATAACTGTAGTATCAACACTACAACCTCTCACAAAGGCGCTGTAGTCACCCTTCTGAACCTAGACAATTGAATCGCCACCTTTGGGGGTGTAGCTTAGCCCGGTTAAAAGCGTCGGTTTGTCGAACCGAAGATCGTGGGTTCAAATCCCATCACCCTCGCCTTGTAGCATCGTGGACGAATAGAGAAGCCGCCGTGCCTCTCAAGCATGGAGAAGCGGGTGCAACTCCCGTCGATGCTCCCAATGAGGATGTAACTCAGATGGACAGAGTGCTTGTTTCCGAGACAAGTGGTCACAGGTTCAAACCCTGTCATCCTCGCTCGTGGGAACGGATTGGCATCACTTGCTCCGAAACCAACAAACGGACGGTTGCAGGATTGGGGTTCAATTCCCCTCGTTTCCACCAAATCTCCAGGTCGCCAAGTGGAAAGGCGTTGGTCTGCAAAACCGACTACTCGTGGGTTCGATTCCCACCCTGGAGTCCAATCATTGCAGCGTAGCTTAATGGCAAAGCCCCAAGCTCATAACTTGGTCATTGCGGGTTCAACTCCCGCCGCTGCAACCAATGCACAGATGGTGTAACGGCAACATCGCGGTCTCCAAAACCGTTGTTCGAGGTTCAAATCCTCGTCTGTGCGTTGTCGTGCCCTAATCGAAAAAGCTTACATACTCGCCTAATGGTAAGGCAACTGTTCGTAAAACAGTCCATTGCAGGTTCAAATCCTGTGTGTGAACAACAGCTTTTTCAACTTGCACGGCATACCTGGTGCAGAAGCGAAGTGGTCGAGCGGCACGTCTTTCAAGCGTGTGATTAACGGGTTCAAGTCCCGTCTGCACTGCCAATTCAACATAGGTCGGCTCGCCTACTGGTGTGGGCAACGGTCTGTAAAACCGCCGCGATCGCATTGCTGGTTCAATTCCAGCCCGACCTACCAACGGTTTGATTGACAACAGTATGGAGAGTAAATCGATCAGGCGATCGGCGCTGTTTGCTAAACAGATGGATGAACAATTGTGGTTCGACTCCACTGCTCTCCGCCTTTGAGAACGTGGTGTAACTGGATAAACACATCGGTCTACGAAACCGAAGAGTGAAGGTTCAACTCCTTCCGTTCTCGCCAATGATGGAGGGCACCGCTGAATGGTCGGCAACTGGTCTTGAAAACCAGGGTAGTCCTTGGGCTAGGGGTTCGATTCCTCTGCTCTCCGCTTGTGGGAAGTTGGTGAAGCTGGTGCTCACGTGCCGCTGAAGACGGCGAGATGGCAGTTCGATCCTGTCACTTCCCACTCATTGCCCCATAGCTCAATGGCGGAGCGGGCGGCCGTTAACCGCACGGTTGCAAGTTCGACTCTTGCTGGGGCAGCCATTCATTGCCGAGTGGACGACATGGAAAGTCGCTGTGACTCTGAATCACGGAGATGCTGGTTCGACCCCAGCCTCGGCATCCAATTCAATGCCCTGTGGTGTAACTGGCAACATCCCGCTCTTTGAAAGCGAAGATTCCAGGTTCAAACCCTGGCGGGGCAGTTGGGAGGTAAACAGTCGCCTGGGTCAATCCCCTGTATTCCTCCCATTTCTCACTCCTGTAGCCCAATTGGAAGAGGCGGCTGTCTCAAAAACAGTCACGTGCGGGTTCGACTCCCGCCAGGAGTACCAACTCTGCTCCTGTAGCCCAACCGGAAGAGGTGCTGGTCTTAGAAACCAGAGGTTGTGGGTTCAAATCCCACCAGCAGTACCAAGTATCGGGATGTAATTCAGTGGTCAGAAGCCTTGGTTTGGGACCAAGGAGTCGTGGGTTCAAATCCTACCATCCCGACCATTTGCCCTTGTGACGGAACTGGCAGACGTGCTGGCTTCAGAGACCAGATTTTGTGGGTTCGACTCCCACCAAGGGTACTGATGCTCCTGTGGCGGAAGGGAAGACGCTCTAGACCGAGGATCTAGGTTTTGTGGGTTCGATTCCCACCGGGAGTACCAAGCACCGAAGGCGAAAGTGATCGACGCGCCCACCCGATAAGTGGGTAATTAGCAAGTTTGAGTCTTGCTCGGTGTACCAAATATCTGAGTGTAGTGCAGTGGCAGCACGTCGGTTCGGGGAACCGGAGGTCGTAGGTTCAATCCCTACCACTCAGACCATTCGGGTCGTTAGCTCAACGGTTAGAGTGGCTGCCTTTTAAGCAGACAGATCAGAGTTCAAATCTCTGGCGACCCACCAATGCTTCGGGTTGTTAGCTCAGTTGGTAGAGCAGCCGCCTCTTAAGCGGAAGTGCATAGGTTCAAACCCTATACAACCCACCAAATGCCCCTGTGACGCAATTGGCAGACGTATCCGGCTTAAACCCGGATTGTTGCGAGTTCGACTCTCGCCGGGGGTATAGCGGGGATAGAGCAAGAGCGGCTCGGCAGTCTCATAAGCTGCGATCGGTGAGTGCAACTCTCACCCCCGCATCCACTCACGCTGGTGTGGCTCAACGGCAGAGCAATCGCCTTGTAAGCGATGGGTTGCAGGTTCAACTCCTGTCACCAGCCCCAGAATGCGATCGTGGTGCAGCGGCAAGCACCTCTGGCTTCCACCCAGAAGACACGAGTTCGAGTCTCGTCGATCGCTCTGAACCAGCAATGGTTCTGCCTGCGATTGTGATGTAACGGCTAGCATCTGAGTCTGCCAGTCTCAGCGTATGGGTTCGAGTCCCATCGATCGCTCTCGTAGTCCTGTAGCTCAATGGTGGAGCGGGTTCCTTACAAGAACAGGGTTGCAGGTTCAAATCCTGCCAGGACTACCAATGATGGGCGTGTCGCCTAAGGGATAAGGGCATCGGTCTTCTAAACCGACTCGTATAGGTTCGACTCCTATCACGCCTGCCAAACATGGGTCTGTAGCTTAACTGGGAAAGCGTCTGCCTTGCAAGCAGAAAGATGTCGGTTCAACTCCGACCAGAATCCACCAATGGTGCTTAAAGTCGAAGCGGTCGAGACACCAGCCTGTGAAGCTGGCTATTAGCGGGTTCGAGTCCCGTTAGGCACCCTTAAGATGATGAACAACTGAATAAATGGAATCAGGAATACGATCGCCTACGCAATCCGAGCAACAAACTGTACTGGACTCAGATTGCAGATGTGATTCAATGCGCCTGTAAGGGTGAATAGCCGTGGATCATCCCGGAATCGAAACACACGGTATAGATGGTAATGATCGCTGTAATTCTGGGAGATCATTACCTCATTCTGGGAAACGAAGAAGGGGACTTGCTTACCATAGGCAGTTGTCTTGACTTCGATGAAGCGATCGCGCCCATCTGCATCAAACGATCGAACATCAAAACCAGCCCCATCTCCCTCGGTCACAGCAATGTGTTCTACGCGGTCTGCAAGGCTTTCTTGCCCCAATCGGATGAGCCGTGCCCGTTCAAAATTAAGCACAAATTCTTCGCCAGCCCTACCAAGGGAGGCATTACGAGCTTCTCGTTCCAGATAATTGATGGGAGGACGGACACGACGCGATGGTTCTGATCGCTCTGCGGTTGGCGCAGGTGTGTAGGGTTCAGGAGGAGAATCACGCCTTTGTATAGCAATGGAGAAATTTTGGTCGCTAAGGCTGAAAGTCAGACTAGCGTAGACTTCTAAACGGTCTTTCCTTGCCAATGTGCTCTATCTCGAAGTGATACTTCCCGTAAACATTGATATGACCATGACGGGTAGGCCATAGATGCATGAGATGTTCATCCTTTACCACTTGCCCCTGCTGCCGAAGTTGCTGCACCACCTTTTCCATGTACACAGTGTTCCAAATGATGATCGCGTTTGTGACCAAGTTGAGGCAGCCCACCTGATTGCGAAGCTGTTCATCGGTCTGCCCCCGAACTTCCCCCTGGTTGGCGTAATAGAGGTGAGATCGCAAACTATGTAAAGCTTCCCCTTTATTCAGTTGTCGATTGATTCTGCGACGGTTGGTTTCGTCGGCATACCAGCGCAAAATGTGAATGGTCTTAATCAACCTGCCATACTCTTGCAAAGCACGGGTTAACGGATGCTGTCGTGGATAGGCTTGCAGCTTTTGCACAATTAACGACGCTGTGACCCGTCCTGTTTTGAGAGACCCTGCTAACCGTAGCATTTCATCCCAATGGGGCAAAATACGCTCTTTGTGGATGACGCTTTGCAGATGGCTCTTCAGTTTTGGGTAGGCATCTAACTGGATCTGACTGGTGCGATACAGTTCCTGGTCAGCCAGATCGCGAATGCGAGGCGAGAACTGTAACCCCAACAAGTCAAACAGCGCAAAGATCAGTTCGGTGTAGCCTGCTGTATCGGTCGTGTGTTCCAAAATGGGCAGTTCCGTTTCGTTATTGAGAATCTCATCGAGAACATAGGTTGCGTCTCGCAGTGTGGTTGGAACTGGCTTGGAGCCGTATTGGGAAAACTGGTCGCTAGTCCAGCTATAAAAGGTGATGCCTTTACCGTACCCAAAGTAGCGGGGGAGTGCTCTCGCCTGACGCACAGAGCCGCGCACTGGAAAGCGTTGCCCATCTGAGGACGATAGCATCCCACCACCCCACAAACGGCTCAAGGGCAACTGATAGTGGTAATTAACCAGGGCGGTATTTGCGTTTCGCAGCGTTTCATCTCGGATATACCAGGTGTTACACCAACTCAGTTGTCTGTACCCCAGATTGGCAGAGGTTGCCATTTGCTGTAAATCCAGATTGCAAGCTTGCGCCAGAAGACAGCTATAGAGGTGCAGCAACAAATTGGTATCCCGGCGGTGGGGACTCTGCAAATGCTCAAAAGCATCGGAAAAGTGGGTCCAGGAATCAACCTCGACTAACAAGTCCGTGATGTCCAGAGTCGGGAGTCGGTTCGTGATCAGATAGGTCAGTTGATTGAGTTCGGCAGTTCGCTCCTCTGCCTCAAAAGGACTCAAAACCAGCTTGTCCTTTTCCTCTCGCAGATCCCCTTCGGCTTCATTTAACAACGCCTCTACTTGCTCAATCAGGCGAAGCAGTTCAGCCTCTCGTTCCGTCAGACGAACAGTTGCATCAATCGGAGTGCCCAGTAAACTAACTGTTTCTTGTCGTTGCTTTTGCCATTCTTCTTTGGACATGAAGTAGCTTTCCAGGGTGCTGAAGCGGCGACTATGGCTGAGATAGATATCGCCTGAACGCAGGTGTTGCCGTAGTATCCATAGGGCAGCAAGTTCGTAGTAGCGACGGTTAAAGCCCTCTGCGTCAATGACATACGAACGCCAGGTATCCGGGATAAACTCAGTAGGAGTCGTATCTGGCAGTTTGCGACGAATTCCAGCATGGATCTCGCGAACCAGGTCGAGGGCTTGTAACAATCCTTGATCCTTGCTGCGACTGTGGAACTGCAAGGTGGACAGGAAGTGACTGGAGAATCGGCGAATGCGCGGATAGAACTTACCAAAGTAATCGACGTAGGCATCATTTTCGGGACGAATCAGTTGTTTCGTTTCGCCCAATGCAGTTTCCAGTTTTGCTGGTGTGATGTACTCAAACGCAGTTGTCCTAACCTTTTGGTCATCGACTTCTGCATCTAGCAAAATCTGTCCGATTTGATGCAACGTTTTCAACTTTTCATTGATCGTTTTTGTTGCTTGTAAGCGATCTGCCTCAAAGGTTCGCTTTGCTTCGTTGTGCAATTCCTGCATATTCTCATCACTTCGGCAGGGTCAACTCAGTGACTTCGGCACTGGATTCTCACCCAACTTCGGCAGGGTTAATTTCGTCTGCTTCGGCCGGTCAATTTGTTGTAGATCAGATCGCATGTGAGATCACCTTTGCTCCAAACGATAACATGATCCCTCTCTGGCTGAATTAGGCGATGGCATATTCAGCCGTATCGGGTTGAACCGAACTGGTTAACTTTCGCATCGACTCTCCTTTGAGAGACAGTCTCAGCGCATCGTGAACAATGCGGTCGAGCATAGCATCAGCCAGGGTGGGGTCTTGGATTTGTTGATGCCACTGAGAAACGGGGAGTTGGGTCGCAAACAAACAAGCCGCTTTGCGATAGCGTTCGTCCAACAGATCGAGTAGATCGCGTGCCTGTTCCTGGGAGAGAGGATCGCGCAACCAGTCATCGAGGATGAGCAGGTTGAAGGTGGCTAATTGTCGTTTCCACTTAGGCAATGATCCATCTGCTTTGGCAAGTTTTAATTCCAACAAGAGGTCTGCGGTTCTGAAGTAGCGCACACTGTGTCCCTGCTGACAGAAGGCGTCTGCCAACACCGAAGCCAGGAAGGTTTTGCCCACACCTGTGGGTCCGACAAGGATCAATTGAAGGTGTTGGTGTAACCATTGTCCCTGTGCCAACTCCAGAAACTTCACCTTGCTCAAGCCACGAGCGACGTTAAAGTCAATGTCATTCAAACTGGCAGTGGTCGTCAGTTGAGCTTGCTTGATGCGGCGTTGCAACCGTTGCTGGGCACGTCGCCAGTGCTCACGTTCCACCAACAGTGCTAGTCGTTCATCGAAACTGAGATCGTGATAAGTGCTGCTGGTCTGTTGCTCACTCCAGGCTTCGAGCATCCCGACCAGGCGCAAGGCTTTGAGTTGTTCAATCGTAGACGGATTCATCATGAGAATTGATCCAATGAGAAATAGTTAGGAATAGTACTGAGCACCCCGGACGTTTGCATGTTCAACAACCGGAACGACTGGATTGTCATCCGCCAAGGGTTCTTTGTCCAACTGGGTTTGCAGCATGGAGCGGATGCGACGCAAACTGACAATGCCAAACACATTCGCCCGATGACAAGCCGCTTCCAGCCGCGCCGTGCCATACTGCGTTGCTAGAGACTGCAAACCTCGCACGGTACGAAACGCCTGCTCTTCATGGTCTTTGCGTTCAAACATTGCCTCCACCTGGCTTGTCGTGTGGCGTCCGACCTGTTGCGCCCAGGCTAAAAAGCGTTCTTTCGACTGGCGTTTGTAGGCCCAATGTTCAGGCGGCATATGGTCGGGTAGCGTCGTGTGGCGATGGGGCAGGCGGCAGCGTTCGTGGGCAGCAATCCGCTTGCCATCGTGAAAGATTTCGACCATTTGCTCAGACACCTTGACTCGCACTTCGTGCTGCACAAACCAATAGGGGACGGAGTAATAGTGCTTTTCGACCTCAATGTGATAGTCCAGGTTGACCTTCGCTGTCTTCCAGTGGGCAAACGTGAAGGGTTGAACCGGTAAAGGAGAGAGGGCAGGTTGGTCTACTTGCTCAAACAATACCCGTCGCGACACCCCATAACCGGGCATCGTCCGCTCATTTAACGCCTTCAGCCTCTGGGCAATAGCAGCATTAAGGTCGCTCAGTGTGCTGAATTGCTCGTGCCGCAACGGTGCCAGCACTTGTCGTTCTACCTCCTGCACTGCCTTTTCGACCTTGGCTTTGTCACGCGGTTTGTACGGTCGAGCCGGAATAATGGCGACCCCATAGTGCTCGGCGAACTCCTGGTAACTCGGATTAATGCCCGGTTCATACCGACAAGGGTCGGTGACCCCGGACTTGAGGTTATCCGGCACAATGCACTGCGGCACACCACCGAAAAACGCTAGTGCCCGCTGGTGCGACCCAATCCAGTGCGGTAATTCCTGCGTAGGTGTAGCTTCGGCGTAGGTGTAGTTGCTCGCTCCCAAACAGGCGACAAAGATTTGGGCTGCCATCACTTGTCCGGTTTCCTTGTCCTGCATGGGCACCGTCAGCCCGCAGTAGTCCACAAATAGCTTGTCACCTCCCTTGTACACCTGCCGCATCGACAACTGGTGCCGCACCCGCCACTGGTTGTACCAGCGGCAAAAAGTGGCGTAGCTACAGTTCCATTGTCCTTTGTCCAGTCCCTCCTGCCACAGCAGAGCTAGCGTCACGCCTTTATGCTGTAATTGGGCATCTACCGCACTAAAGTCAATCGGTTCCGCCCGCTGTTCGGGGTTCTGTCTTCCTTTGCCCAGCGCCGCTTGCGCCTCACTGTCACTCAACTGGGTCAACTCGGTATAACTCAGGTTCTTGGCAGTGGCGCGACGAATGTAATCTTGCACGGTTGAGCGTGCCACCGCACAGCTTTGGGCGATCTGGCACTGGCTATAGCCCAGATCGTGAAGTCGCAAGATCTCTCGAAATTTTGCCACAGGCAGTAATCCTCCTTGTTGCTTCCGTTTCATATCCCCGCTACCTCCGCTTGTCGTTGACAGCGAGTGTAAAGGGGGTGCCGAAGTTTGTGAGAATTACCTGCCGAAGTTCGTTGGGAATGGGGTGCCGAGGTTTGTGAGAATCACCCGCCGAAGTTCAGTGAGAATCACCTGCCGAACTTTGTGCGATTTTGCAATTCCCATAGCCGTTGGTCAAACATCTCAATGAGATCATCGACAAAGTTGTAAAGAGACTGTTTCAGGAAAGCAATTAAAACAGGATAACGTCTGAATTGTGGTGCTCGTTTCAGGTATTGATTTGTCGCTCTAGCACCGATCTTTGCCAGGTAGTTGACGCGATTGGGGTTGAGCATATTGAGGTTCCAAGCTCCCACCCCCTGTTGTTGAAGAAAATCAATCTTCTCAAGGGTTTCGAGGATTTGCCTGGTATTGTTACCAGTGGGGGTCCGCTGCAACCAGGACAAGCGTGTTCGCTTTAATTCATCATCCACTTCCAATAAGTTGTCTAAAAACTGGCACTGTTCCTGTTTGAGCAATGGTTGCAATGCTTGATAAATTGCTTCTTGGGCTTGTTGGCGAGCCGTTGCCACCATCTTCTCAAGACGGGTTGTACCAATCCGAATCATCTTGTGCTGCTGAAGGTACTGACAGGTCAGTTCAAAAAGAAGCATGGGTTTGTCGTGTTCTAAAGCCCGTTCTAACAGCCATTGTTCCAACGCCAGCAGATCCAGTGGGGATGCACGACGATAACCTAAAAGGACTTGCACCTGCCGTTGATGATTGCGTTGCGTGCTGGTTCGTTTACCATAAAGAGAGAAGGCATCAGCAGACACCTGTAGTTGCACAGCGACATACTCAATTACAGAGGCAGGAAGCTGTGACAACTGTTCTGGGAAGAATCCCAGATAGCGTAAGCAGCACAAAAACAGGGCAAACCCCAGGCGATTATGATCACCGCGTAGTCTTAAAATGGCACGGTGGTCGTCTGGAGATAACCAAAAGAAGCGGTCTAAATCGGTCTGTGTGATCTCTTGCGGAAAGCGATTTAAGCGATCATGATCTGAGTCAGAGAGAAACTGAACAGGCATGGGATAGACTCATCAAACTGTCCCACTATTGTTCGTATCTGGGACAGTCTGTGTCTAGAGAAGTCCGAAAAACAACGGTTTCAGGAGGGGGAAAGCAAGGATGCCAACCATCGAAAATGGGACAGTTCCTCCCAAGATGTTGCCTCATGCCCAAAAGCGCCCACGTGAGTATCTCACTACCGCAGAAGTTGAGGAGTTGATTTTAGTTGCCAAGAAGCGGGGACGGTATGGGCAGCGGGATGCCACGATGATTCTCTTAGCCTATCGACATGGGTTACGGGTGAGTGAACTCTGTTCACTGCGCTGGGAGCAAGTAGACTTTGAGGTGGGGCTATTGCATGTGCGCCGCGTCAAGCATGGCATCCCCAGTGTGCATCCTCTCCGAGCACCTGAACTGCGAGCACTGCGTCAGTTGCAACGGGAATCATCCCCATCTCCCTACCTGTTTGTGACAGAGCGTGGCAGTCCCATGACTGCTGCCGGATTCCGCAAAATCCTGACCCGTGTGGCTCAACTGTCATCTCTACCCTTTTCAGTTCACCCTCACATGCTCAGGCACGCTTGTGGGTATAAGTTGGTGAATGACGGGCACGATACGCGATCCATTCAGCACTATCTGGGACACAAGAATATTCAGCACACGGTGCGCTATACCGAGCTTGCAGACAGTTGTTTTCAGGAGTTTTGGCAAGACTAACTTCCTTAGCGACCAAAATTTCTCCATTGCTATACAAAGGCGAATCAAGCCGAGACAGCAAATCCTCTACGGTCGGGATGGTAGCAGGTTCTTCCACGGCCTGCTGCACAATTGCGCTAAAGCTTGAATCCAAACTGATGCGATCGGCGACAACCTCATAAAGTAGGGATTGATAATTACCCAACGGCTTGTAGCCAAAGATGTAGGGGTAGCCAAACTCCATCAGGATTGCACTGATATTTTGGTGTTTTCGCTCAACGGCTCCTTCCGATCGCCCGTTGAGAAGTTGGATAAGGTTCCGTCGATGTGCCGCTTTGTTGTAAGGCTCCCGTCGTAATTCCAGGGAGAGCATGGTGAAGTAGTCTGCAACAACAGCCTTGACTTCCGCTTGTGACCACTCCCCCGGCACGTCATCTTTCCTTTGAACTGAGAAATTGAACCTTCAATGCCGCAAAGCTCATACCGCCGTTGTTACAGACTGTGTTTTTCCTGCGCTCAACACCCGTGATGAGATGGAGTGCGATGCGGCTTCCGCCATTGCCTGCCAGTCTTCCTGGGTGAACATTCCCGCCAACAGTGACACGGCTTGCTTCCCGGTCGATGGGTTCATATTTCCCGGCTCATCACTTTCTGCCAGGAGCTTATCAATCGTTGCAAGTTGAGTTTCATTTGGATTCGCTAAATGATGACGAATTAACCGCCGGGCGATCGCATAGGTATCGTCGAACCCCGCCCCCAAATCCCAAGATTCCATCCACTTCCGCAAAGCAGTAAAGAGAATTGACTGGACTTTCATGTGTTGCCGCAACTGCTGGTTTTGCTCACTCGTAAGCGCAGCAACAGCCTGGCTATACTCCCTCATCGGCAACCCTGCTTCTACTTGCACCCCGTCCTCAACTTGAGCAGACTCGCGCAACCATGCCTCGTTGTTGCACAAATCCATCAAGTCTCCGCTTTGGGCGTATTGGGCAGCGAGGGTGGGATCATCCATTGAAAAATTTCCTAGAAATTAGGGCAAACTTAGCGCCGGAGCACACCGTATTCAAAGTATACCAAGCCCTCCTTGTCCGGGTCTGGATCATACTCCGGCATTTGGTTGCGACGATAAAATTCTTCTGACTTGGGTAAAGAGTGAAGCCCAACTCGACCGCCATAGCCCAATTCCAAGCTGCGCTGCCGCGCAAACAGCAAAAGGGTTCGTCCTACTCCCCGTAAGTAGGGTGGGTCTTCCAAGCGCCGACGGTTCCAGGGAGCCACAGCCAATGCTTCAACATAGACCAATGGGTAACGCTGGGGAAGTTGCGATCGATGCCACTGGGTCTCAAGAAACATCAGTCCCTGGGTCAGACTATCCACTTCAATTGCGTAAGCTTCATACCGGGACTCCTGATTGCCTTGCCGTAGCTTGTAGTCCCAACTCCAATAGCTATCAGGTTGCTCGGTTGCCCTCAAAACACCTTTCCAGATTGTCTCGAAGTCCTCTAAGTGACGATCGCTCATGCTACAGAGTAGTCCAGCTACGGTGTCTCCTGTCCCACTTAGCAGTTGAATCGATCGTTGCATTCCCAGAAATTAAAGTGATGGTTCGGAACGTTGCGGGCAATGGTATCTCCAGGAGAGTATCTCATGCTGCTGCTACATCAGTTCTCCAAGGAATCAAATAACTCTGGATATTGGTCAGCAAAAATGACCTTGCCGGGCACCTGCCGATGTTGCCCGTTCATGAAGACATGTCGCCAATGTTCATTGTTATCCTGAAAGGCATCTACGCGAGGATTACAACTGTAGTCAAGAAAAGGGGCGATCGCATCGAATAACACGCTCTCATCTCCCTCTTTGTCGCACCGATACTCCACAATCTCAATACTGCCGTCTGATTGCTGTACACTCCCTAAAGACCACTCCTGCAACGCATCCATTAAAGTCGCAAAACTTCCAGTAGACGGAAGTTGACCACCTCGATAGCATTTTCTCATCGTCTTAGTTGTGTGGTCGTAGATCGTTGCTGTACCCATTCGTTCAACCATTTCAGGTTGATGCAGATAATGAATTGCTGCTAGAGCTGCCGTAACTTGAGATGCAGGAATACGAACATTGTGAAATGAATAGTAAATCAAATATCCCATCGATTTATCCCCCGATTCAATCGCTGGTTAATCCCACCACATCGCAATAATAGGCGCGCAAATTGATCTTTCTTTCCATTGGTCAATTTGTTGAGACATCTTCTCCTCCCCTAAAACTTCAATTAAAGTTGTCAGGTGCCCTAAAAGTTTTGCTAAACGAGTTCTGTCATAGATTTCACAATCATCCACTTGCCACTGTTTTGCCAGGTCTAGCAGCGCGGGGACACAATCATCTTCCGCACTCTGGATGTATAACACATCATTTTTAAACAGCCGATCATCCTGCGCGTAAACGAGCATCTCTAAAAGCCGGGTGATTGGAGCTTCGTTGGTTTTCTGATAAAAATCCAGGTCAAAGACCAACCACCCTAACCAAAATTTCTTCCAAAGCTGTGGATATGCATAGAGATCCCGGACAATCGGTTCTGGCTCAAAACTGTTGAAGCGACGTTTGAGCAGTAACGCTGTCCATAAATCCTGCGTTGTGGCATCTCGCAGTGACCGTTCAGGGTTATACATTTGACTCAAATGCCGCAAAAATGGAGGGACGCTCAATCACAAACCACTCGTGGTAAACAATGGCAATGAAGAAGTTTTCTAAGCGATCGCACACAGCTAAGAAACCGGAATCATCCCAGTCCTGACCATAGGTTATATCTTGCAAAAATAACGTCAATGAACAGCCATCAACACTCAAAATTTGACGCAAAATAGTAACGTTAGAATGATGCTCCACATCAATCGGCAACAGCACATGGTGTTCCCCAACGGATAAGAATTCAGGGTTGCTGTATCGCAAGACTGCCTCCCAGGTTTCGGGACCCTCATGCTTCTCCAAAATGCTATCCCAACGAACAGACTTAATTTTTTCCAGCGTTGCCTTAGGGATGTCAGCAAGATTCATTTCCATCATCCAAGAGGTTGCACGTTATGTGAAATGGAGATGATTGTTATCCACGTTAGCAGGTTAGTTCAAATGTATCATTATTCGTAGAAAAAATCTGGCAGTTCAGGAAATGTCAACAGAAGTCTTGTTTTGAAAGTGTTTCAAGCTCTTGCTTCTCCTAAATCATCTGTAGACCAGCCCGAAGAGAGTCAAGCAAATCCCTCTTCACTGACCAAGATCAGCTCGTCCAGAGGCACTATACACTCCTCTTTCGTTTGAGGATGCTTGAGTAGAGCTGTAACTCCCTCCAGGCGCTTGACAACCCAGCAGCAAGTTTGCCGTAACCGTTTTACTAAGCTACCAGCCTCGATACTTGGCATCTCGCAAATACGGTCTCCGCCCCCTCTCCCATTTACCTCATCTGGTCTAAAGGATCTGCCCCCCCGTCCTTCTGTCACTTGGGGTGTTTCTTTTAACAGCCTTTCAGTTCGTTCTGCACTATCTAACGATTGATTTGTAATAGATATATCAAGGGGTGGATCAGGAGTGGTGTCTGTAACCGGAACTGAGGACATTAATCCTTCCTGACTTGAGCGAGCGAGACTGTCTCGTTGTTGCCACTGGGCAAAGATAGCGTCTCGCCCATCCTCAAGGGGTTGGTACTGATAGATTCTGGCTCCTCCCCGTCGTCCGTTTGCTGCGACATCTCGTCCGACACAGGTCAACTTCAACCCCAGTTTTCCGAGTAATGCTTGCACCACCTCAATCGGGGTCATCTTCTCGGAAATAGTGAGGTTAAGGACGGCTTTGATGTCGTGGCTAAACTGAACAGCTCGGTGACGGAGTTGCTCAACATCCGAATCGATCGCACGAACCTGTCGCCCATGGTCTAGAAGGTTGAGGACTCCCAGAACTTTGAAGGTTTCAACCTGGGCGGTCAGCAAGCGCACGTCTTGTAAAGCAATCTTTCCATCGCCGCGATCGAGGTGCCCCTTCCACTCTTTGAGATCCCGCAACCGAACGAATTCTGGGTCATGGGTTAGATAGTAGTGCAGCCGCAGCTGGGCATACCAGCCTTCATCGTCTTTGATCTTTAGCTCTGGCGTAATCGGGACTGAGTAGCGGCGCTGCAATTCATGTTTGTGTTGGGCATGGCGTTCGTCTGCGGTCTTCGCCCGCTGGTCTTTGAGTTGCTCATATTCTGTTGTGCTGAGCATAGGAGCAAGGGCGATCGCCTGCGCCTCACTGAAGCGGCTGGCTTCCTGAATTCCTTTAATGTTCTGAGTGACCAGTTCTGCAACGATCTCGTTATGCTGCCATTGCAGATACTCAACGCCGGGGAATTGCAGCACTCCCTTCAGTAAATCTTCTTTTAATGCCTGGGCGATCGACTTGGCTCCAAACATCTCAGCAAGTTCGGTGCAAAGCGATTGAAACTCCGGCGGCAGCAGTTTCAGTAAATCATCGGTAACAGTTGTAACCTGGTGCCCTTCCATCACCAAGCCATTGCGGAACTCGCTGCGGTAGCTCCATAGGGACACATTGACGCGCGCTGCCATTTTTGCCCAGCTGCGGAGGGTAATGGGGTCAGTCTGGGCATCAATGTCAAAATCCACTTCCTTGAGCAGGGTGATGTTGTACTTCACAGCTTTAGTCGTGGAGTGAATCACGTCCTGATAGCTGCAACTGCCATTGCCGACCTTGCCCGGACCAAATCGGGCTGCCCAAATGAACCGAGGCACTGACTCTCGTACTCGTGCTAAAGCTTGCCGGGATTCCGCATCGGGGGTGACTCCCTGGAAAATGCCAAACACAGCTTTGAAATGACCGCGCACATCGATCGAAACACCGGTGCCGATCGTTGGAGTCGCCAGCACGATGTCATAGTTCAGAATGACCTGGTTCAGCCGTTCCACAATGCCGTAAGCCGGATGCTGGGGGTCAGCAACGCTTTCAGAGTCAATCCGAAGGATGCGCTTGTCGGGATAGCGAGATTGCAGGTAAGTTTCCAGGTTTTTAGAACTCCACCGACCGCTGACTTTTTGAGAATCCAACGCCACAAACACAGCTCCCTGCTGGATGAAGTCATCCATCCGCGCCACCAGGGAAGCAGGGTTTTTGGTGTCGTAGAACGAGACTGCCCATCCAGTTTCTGGCTTCCATTGGTTAACGACAATCCAGGGTTCGATCGGCTCTTCGACTAACCCCTTGAGATAATCAATGCTCACATCAGACAGGTCGGCATCTTGAGCAATGATCAGACCGCCACTGTTCAGAACTACCTGCACCAGTTCACGCAGGGTTTCAAGGATTTTGACGCGATGGTCGTAGCAGGTACTGGAGTTTAGGGCGTGCCACAAAACCTGCTCCACTTCATCGAGAATGACGATCGCCCCTTTCCAAAATTGAGGATTGAAGCGCGCTTGGGAGGTGGAGTGCAGCGAGTCGATGCAAAGCCCATAGCCCAATAATCCCTGGGTTTCTGACTCTTTCACCTCTTCAATCCAATCAATCCCAATGCTTTCACAGATAGCACGACCCAATTGAATCCGATGGGTCACGACCAAAACCTTTCGTCCCAAACTTGTGGCTTCTCGAATCAGGGACTGGAGTGCCGTGGTTTTGCCAGTGCCCTTCGCACTCTTAATGCAGGCTAGACCAGACGTGGGATAAGAAAGATTGCCCAAATAGGGTGAATCGAGGGTTAGCGATGGGATATAGGTGAGTGCCCATAATTTGGTTGCCAGCCAGAACTCCAGAGACAGGGCAGAGTCATAGAGGTCGGCAAAGGGCTGGACTCCTGCCACGATGAAATCATCGACCCCTTTCTGCGGTCCCGGAAGTGAGATGACGTTGACTACACACCCAGCGCGGTTCAGCAGCTTACCGAGCTTCGTTGTTGCCAGGTTAATGTCTTTGATGGTTTTGGGCTTGGTTTCGTAGTCGAAGCAGATGTAGACTGCGCGATCTGCTGTTGCAAAGTGCGCCAACTCTGGAATGAGCTTCTTGGTGTCTTTGCGATAACCGTTGAAAATCCCTGGCAGGGCGATCGCGGCATACCCCTGCGTCAACAAGCAACCCGCTTTCTTCTCCCCTTCTGTCAGAATGACGGGAACGAGGTATTTCCAGACCCAGTGCCAGAAACCTAAGGGGCGATCGCCATTAGCAATAGGAATGTTGTAGCGTCGAGCAACTTTGTCCCAGATATGTTGTGGAACATCGAGAAGCACAAGGCGACTGGAACCAGGCCCAAGACTGGGACTGAGGTATTTGGCAGGCTTCCCTTTCTCCCGATCCATGACAGGTGTGGCAGCATCAGGTTTGAAGCGTCCCCATTCCATGCGTTGCCAGTTGTTCAGGGGGTCAATTCCGCTGACCCACCAACCGCGTAGGTTAGAGCGGGTTTTCTGCCCAAATCGAGTAATTTTCCAGTTCAGTCGCTCGGCGATCGGGAATAGGCTATCTGAGTAGTCATTGGTTGCGGTGTCGGTGAGGGTTTCAACATTGAGCGCAATGATGCCAAGGTCAACGCCGCTGTCCAACCATTCCTGAACATGATCTGTTGCAGCTTGGTAGAGCCATGGATCAAGTTGAATAGCAATTGGAGGGCTGGTGGAGGCAAGGAACCCTGGCATTGGTCTTGTGCTCACTTTGAACTAAGGGCATTGGGGACATATTCTGCCAGAGATAATTAGCTGCCATTGGCAACCTGATCTATTACTCTATATTGATCAGGGTTGTAATCAAAGCTGAAAGACTTGCTACATAAGGCTTTTAGA